>JBMZCV010000001.1:0-111251 GCA_049613665.1 Chitinophagales bacterium
ACTACTAGAACGAAAGCTACTAACGGTTCTACGACAAAAACACCTGTCAAAAATACTACTACTAGAACGAAAGCTACTAACGGTTCTACGACAAAAACACCTGTCAAAAATAAGCCTAATTCTCGTTCAAATAAGCCAACTAAAACGAAAGTAACGCCTACTAGAACTAATAATAGTAGAGGTAGTGCGACAAGAGCTAGAACCAATCCGACAAAAAAAGCAACTAATAATAATGGAAGAGGTAGTGCAACAAGAGCTAGAACTAATCCGACAAAAAGAACAACTAACAATAATGGAAGAGATAGTGTAACTCCACAACGTACTCCTGTAGAAAATCGACACAATCAAAAGGCTGATATTTATTATCCGACTAACCAAACGAAAAATACGACAACACACGACCCACATAATCATCATTGTCATTGTTGTCATTGTAATGCTCATCATCAACAACCAACATCTTGCCAACCCAACAACTCACAAGGGCATAATAATGGTCATGCGGCTGGGCACGATAAAAAGAATAGAAAGCCTCACTCAAAAGCTCAAAAATATCATAAAGATGGCAAGAAAAATACAGGCAAACCTTATGGCAAGGTAGAAAAGAAATCTAAATCGAACTATAAGTATAAGCGTTAAACTCTAAATCACTTTCAAACTAAAACCGCCTCTATTTTATCTTTTTTCGGATAAAATAGAGGCGGTTTCTTTTAAAAAAAAATGTTAATCTTACAAAGCCATATCATCTACTGTTTCGAGATATGCCTCGATTGGCTGTACTACTTCTGCCAAACAACCATCATCAAATGGCGAACGCAAGTTGGCATATTCCACCAACTCTAAGAATGGACGGCTACCGCCAGCTTTACACAGTTTTACATAATCGGTGAAAGCTGCTGATTGGTCTTCTCTTGATTTTTTCCAAAACTGAAAAGCACAAATTTGAGCCAGCGTATAGTCTATATAATAAAATGGCGAGCCGAAAATATGTCCTTGTTTTTGCCAAAAGCCACCTTCTTCCAAAAATTCGTTGCCATCATAATCTATCCACGGCAAATATTTTTGCTCAATAGCTTTCCAAGCAGCTTTTCGCTCTTGTGGTGTTGCCGTAGGATTTTCATACACAAAATGTTGAAATTCATCTACTGAAACGCCATAAGGCAAAAATAAAAGTGCATCGTTGAGGTGTTCAAACTTGAACTTCGTAGTATCCTCTTTGAAGAACGATTCCATCCATGGCCAAGCGAAAAATTCCATGCTCATAGAGTGAATTTCACAAGCTTCGTAAGTAGGCCAGTGATATTCTGGAATTTCGAAGTTACGACTCATATACACCTGAAAAGCGTGGCCAGCCTCATGTGTCAATACATTGATGTCGTGCGAAGTACCGTTGAAGTTTGAGAAAATAAATGGTGCTTTGTAGTCGCCAATGTAAGTACAGTAGCCACCTGGAGCTTTATTTTTTCGTGTCACCAAATCCATCAACTCATTGTCGAGCATAAAATTGACAAATTCGTTAGTTTCGCCCGAAAGCTCTTCGTACATTTTTTTGCCATTATCCACTATCCAATTTGGTTCACCTTTTGGCGTAGGATTTCCTGTTTTGAAAGTTAAGCTGCTATCATAATATTTGAAGTCACTGATATTGATACGTTTAGCTTGTCGTTCTTTCAGCTTTTTGGCCACAGGAACAACCACATCTAACACTTGCTGGCGATAGTTGGCTACCATTTTTGCATCATAATCTGTTCGCAACATTCGCTTATAGCCTAGTGCAACATAATTTTCAAAACCCAACTTTACGGCCATTTTATGGCGTATCTGCACAAGTTCATCATAAATTCTGTCAAATTCGGCAGAATTTTCACTAAAAAAATTCCATTTTGCTTTGCTTGCTCCTTTTCGTGTTTCACGATTTTTGCTGCTTGACAATGGTGCAAGGCTCGACATATTATATTCCTTGCCTTCAAACATGATTTTTGCGGAGGCAGTCAGTTTGGTATATTGGCTAGAAAGCTCATTTTCTTTTTGCAAATCTGCGATAATTTCTGGCTGAAAAGTCAGCAAACGCACTTCTGCAATATTAAACAAATGTTTTCCCCAATGTTTTTCTAGTTCTGTTCTAAACTTAGAATTGACCAAAGCATCGTAATATTTCCATTCCATGCCCGAATAAATAGGCGAGTTTTTATCGAAAAAACTTTGTTCTGCTTCATAAGCCTTGTTTGCAGTATCTATCGAATATCGGATATATGCAATATTAGACATCGTTTCGAAATGCTCACGCAGCTTATTGATTTCAGCAATTGCTACATTCTGTTCTTCTACACTTTGAGCTGCTTTAAATTGGGCAATGAGTATGTCAAAACTTTTTTGGAGAGCATCCATATTTGGCTGCTCATAATTAAATTCACTAAATTTCATAAGGTTTTTTTTATTGTATATTGAGTTGAGTAATGCTGTTAGTCTGGCAAAGTTATAAAAAAAGTTTTAGCAATATCTTTATTTATAAAATAAATTAGGGTGCAAAGTCTTACATTTTACAAATGTGTGTTTGTTGTTTTATTTGTAAATAGCTTTGTTTTATTTAAAAAATTTGAAAGTAGTATTATTCATATCATCATAAATATAAGCGATATACATTCCTTTTTCTAAAAAACTAATATCAATAATTTGTTGTGAAAATCCTAATGCCTTTTGTTGTACTAAATGGCCTGCTAGATTGTAAATTTGAAATTGCATATTTTTTTCGCCTGTAAAATCAATATAAAGCTTGTCATCTATTTTTTTAATGTATTGTTCTTCCCCAATTTCATCAATGCTAGTCATCAAAGTATAATCACAATCAACAATACCAAACTGCCAGCTATTTTCAAAGTCTTCATAACAACGCAAATCTGTAAAATAAGTACAATCTTCTGAATAACTACTCCTAAAAGGCAAAAAATGTCTATCAGCACCTATTTTTTCTGTGATTTTCGAAGCAAATTGTAAACCGCTATAACTGCTACTTTCTACGCTCACATACAAACTTTTTAGTACCTCATTGTCTATCATTTCAATGTTTGTGCTATCTACTTTTATTGTTGCAGTTATGTCTTCAAAAGCATCAAAAATGTAGAAAGCAGGAATTGTGATTGTCCAAGTTTCGCCAGCATTTTTGTTGAAATCAAATAAGAGATAACTATTTCCATCATGATAATAGCTTACTATTCCATTATTCTCCCTCACATAAAATAGATTTGCTTGCGTTCCTTGATAGGCTAAATGTGGATTTTCTATTTCGATTTTGTTGAAGGTTTCGCCATCAAATATTGCGACTTCAGTTGCTTCCCATTTTTCATAATAAGTTCCTTCATTGAAAACTCCTATCCAACAAAAAGAGTTATCAACAGTTTGGCTTCCATAGTGCCATTTTGCTCCAATAGGTGCAAATTCTTGTTGTGCTTTTAAAGCATTAAAAAATAAAAAGAGGCATGATAGTAAAATGATTTGTTTTTTCATTTGTGAAGGCTTTTTAAATTAAAAAATGGTAATTTTTCTTGATGTTTCAGTAGATGGAAAATAAATATAATAAATACCTTTAGGCAAATGCGTAACATTTATTTTCGTTTTACTGCTTGTTATTTCTTGAGAGAAAACGATTTTACCTTCTACATTATAAAAAACAAGAGGTTGAATGCCTAAATTTAAGGTTTCTATATGCAGAAAGTCAGTTGTAGGATTTGGATAAATACTAATTTCACTTTGCTCTTCAACATCTACAATACCCACACTTTTGCAATAATGATGCTCATAAAAAATAGTATTGTCTTCATAACATCTCAAATAAGGATACGATATACCCAAAAGAAATACTTCATAACTAGGCGTTCCGAGCAAGCCTTTAAGAAAACCTATTTTTTCAATCACTTTGCCTCCTAGACCATAAAAATTTTCGCCACTATCGCAAGCTCTAATATGTTGTTGTCTCAAAATTTGTCCGTCAATCGTGATAGTAGAAATAGAATCAACTATGGAACAAAATCTATCAATCGTAACATCAAACTGCTGATAGATAGGGTCGGTATGCTGAAAAGCAGTTGGTTGATGCCAAATAGTGTCGCCTACTTGTGCCGAAAAATCGTACAATACATAGTAACTTTCGTTGAGATAATGATATACTTTGTCGCCCTCACTTGCCAAAATAATTTCTTGATTGCTCATATTTTCCGAACAATCATTGATATAAGCTACCGATAAAACTCTAGCATTTTTATTGAGTAAAAAAGTATCTTTCATTACCTCAATATTTAGAAAGCCATAATAAGCTGGGTTTCCAAAACAGCCATATTGTTCAAACTGCCACTTCGCCCCGATAGGTGCAAATTCTTGTTGTGCTTGCAAACTCGGCCCTCGTATAATGAGCAAGCAAAAAACGAGGGATAAAAAATGTCGTTTTTTCATTTGTAAAATGTTTAAAAAATTTAAATTTACTAAAAACACATTTCTGCTTTAAAATAACAGTTTGTGTTTATTTCCTAACAAATATAAAATATAACATCAAGACTTCCAAGAATCGTTTTTCGCCTTTTTTAGTTCAAAAAAAAAATTATCCCTTTTTTTTAAATCAAAAACAAAATATAAACACTTAACATTTAATTGTTTAAATATTAAAAAAACATCAATTAGTTTTAGTAAAAAAAGCATTGCATTTTTTCAAAATCAATATATAAAAACTGTAAACAAATCACAAAGATAAGTTTCTTTGTTATGTTCAGCTTTTTCCACAAATAAAAAAAGGCAAATCTACCTTGTTATGGTAAATTTGCCTTTTCACAAATATTATTTTTTAATCCAAAAACTAATAGCCGCAAGCACCTACAACTCTATCTCTCAAGTCGCCTAAAACATTTTTGAAAGCATCAAGTATTTCTGCAAAAGCAGGGCCGACATAATCTAACTTACATATCATGATGTCGCATAGTGGCAAAACATAAGGATATATAATAGAACTATCTTTAATATCTTGAGCAATAAGTTCTTCACTAACAGTCAGTAACATACTAAACCCTATGGACAAAATAAATAACCACAATATCACCCCCAGACCTTTTGTTAAGCTTTTTAGAGCTAAAGATTCTGACAACACCTCCAAGCTTTTTCCGAGAAAAAAGAAGGTTAACCACAATGAAAGTGTAATAATAATAAAAACAAATAAGGGTGATTGTACAATTTGAGGTACAACAAACTTTTGCAAAATGCGTGTAAAAATATGACTAAAACGCAGTGCAAAAACAACCGCTAAAGCAATTTGCATAAACCCTAAAACACTAGACGTAAAATCTCTTGTTGTGACTTTATACAGTCCATACCCCATAACAACGATAAAAGCAATATCAATAGCATTCAATCCCATAACCCAATTATTTTAAAACAAATATAAGCTTTTTTTGAAAAATAACAGCAATTGTAATCTGAAAATTCCTGTTCTTTAAGATTGTAACAATTGTTTGACAATGTTTGCTATCAATTTTCCTTCCGCTTTTCCTGCCATCGCTTTGTTTGCCATGCCCATCACTTTGCCCATATCTCGCATAGAACTTGCTCCTGTTTGAGCAATTATTTCGGCTATTTTGGCTTTGATAGTAGCTTCGTCCAATTGCTCTGGCAAGTATTTTTGAATGACGTTGACTTCTACCATTTCTTTTGCTGCCAAGTCTGCTCGGTTTTGTTGTTCAAATATCGCTGCGGCATCTTTTCGTTGCTTTACCATTTTTGCCAGCATTTTGATAACGGCTGCTTCGCTTAATTCATCGCTGCCACCATCTGCTGTTTTGGCCAACAATATGCCCGATTTGATGGCTCGCAAGCTGCGTAAAGTATCTTTATCTTTGGCACGCATGGCCGTTTTTATGTCGTTGTTTATTTGTTTTTCAAAGTTCATAGTGTATCTATATTTAAAGTGCCAAGCACTGAGTTATTTTTTATAAAAAATGCAAAAAAAAAGTGTAAGCTTGTTTTCATAAACTTACACTTCTTTTTCTTTATATGGTTAAAAATGTAAGATTTTGAGTAAAAAACAAACATTTTCTTTCAAAACAAAAGATTATTAAAAAAAGTTTTAAATTTTTTATGAAATAATATCAAAACCTGTGTAAGAACGCAAAACTTCTGGTATCACAATGCCTTGTGGCGTTTGATTATTTTCTAGAAGTGTAGCCAAAATTCGTGGCAAAGCCAATGCACTACCATTTAAGGTATGTGTTAGGCGAGTTTTACGAGTTTTTTTATCTCTAAATCTTAGCTTCATACGGTTGCTCTGAAAGGTCTCAAAATTTGAAACAGAACTCACTTCTAGCCATCTTTTTTGAGCCGCAGAGTAGGTTTCAAAATCGTAAGTGAGTGCCGAAGTAAAACTAGCATCGCCACCACATAACGCCAAAATGCGATATGGCAACTCCAATTTATGTAGCAAACTTTCGACATGAGCTACCATTTCGTCCAACTTTTCATAAGAATTGTCGGGGTGCGTAATTTGCACAATTTCTACCTTATCGAATTGATGCACACGATTTAAACCACGCACATGAGCACCATAACTACCTGCTTCTCGGCGAAAACAAGGCGTATAACCTGCTATTTTAATTGGCAAATCGTCTTCTGCCACTATATCGCCACGATACATATTGGTGAGCGGTACTTCTGCTGTCGGAATCAAGTAAAGGTCGTCTGCTTCTACATAATACATCTGCCCTTCTTTGTCTGGCAAATTTCCTGTGCCAAATGCCGATGCTTCATTAACCAAATGAGGCGACAACATTTCGGTAAAACCTGCTGCGATAGCTTCGTCTAAGAAAAAATTAATTAAAGCACGTTGCAATCTTGCACCTTTGCCCATATAAACAGGAAAACCTGCTCCTGTCACTTTTACGCCTAGTTCCAAACTCATCAAGCCATACTGCTCGGCAAGTTCCCAATGTGGTTTTGCTTCACTATCCAACTGAGGCAAACTTCCTCCACTACGAACTTCAAGATTGTCAAGCGGTGTGTAGCCTGTTGGCACGGATTCGTGTGGCAAGTTTGGCAACAAAATCAGCGTAGCTTTCAGTTCTTTTTCTGCAAGATGCAAAGCATCACTCCATTTTTTTGATTGCTCTTTCAATTCACTCGTTCTCGACTTTTTTTCTTCTGCTTCGGCTCGTTTTCCCTGCTTATAAAGTTGCCCTATTTCTTTGGAAATAAGTTTGCTCTCGTGCAAGTTTTCGTCTAGCTTTTGCTGCAAGGAGCGACGCTTTTGGTCTAAAGCTATCACACTATCTACCAAGTCTAAGCGGTCAAATACCTTGACGCTCAGTCGTTTTTTTACTTCTTCTGGATGATTTCTAACAAAACTTAATTCTAACATTATACTTTTCTTTTCTAAGTGCCAAGCACTAATTTAATATACGCTCAGTTTTAAATTTGAGCGGCTTATTTCGTCATTATTCAACAATTGCATTTTTTGGTTGAAATATTTTTTTTCATTTATATTTCAACTAATTTTATATCTCAAAAACTATTGTTGAATAGTTACATTTCGATAATATCGTAAATATTTTTTATTTTTTTTAGGAACGCAAATATAGCAAAAAATAAATAATTACTAAGTAGTCTTTTCAGTTTAATAACAATATTTATGCCTATTCTTTTCACTCATAAGTGTCAAGCATGATTCAATAAATGAATGATTTGTGTTTCTGAACCCAAAAATAGCCTTTTAGCTTACTCAGTTTTTTTTGTAGAATAAATCTATTCAAATATCTTATTATTTGCTTCAACATCAGAAACATGAAAAAAGTGCCTTTTATAGTTATATATTTTTCGTTTAGCAAAAAAAGAGCGTATGCAAATAACGGCCTGGAAAAAATGTAAAGCTGCCTGCAATAACAATTGCTCCAAAAGAAGTGACAAGCACCTATTTAATATACGGTCGATTCGTTGCTAGTGCATTGATGTTCAGCGTGTTAACTTCAACGAGATGTATATTTATTTTTGTCTGACTACTTATAAGATAATCATTTTTCTTTTATGAGCTTTTATGTCTCTTTTTTTTATGGCCAAATAAGCTGTCGGAATAGTATATATTGTTAGGAAACTAAAGCCGTGAATAAAGCCAAAATGATTTAATAATTGTGGCCCAACTTTGGCTGGCATAAATAGTGTAACAATAAATGTAAATATTATTAGAATCATATAAGTTCTGCCAAAAAATTTATGTATTGGTGTTCCTTTTTTATCAATAGCAAAAATGTTGCAATAAAAAAACAAGGAATGACGGTTGCTAAATGAAGATACATCAGAGATAGATAGCTCATATTTTTTTAGTTTACATTTTTTGAATAGTTGATAAGAAGTTGCTTAAATTTTATCATTAAACATTAAAATCTAAACAGCTTTTAAGAATAATTGGCAAATTATCATATTTTTAATGACTTTTGCATATCTTAGTGAAACATTAGAACTAGATTGTTCTACCTATGAAAACAAATACATTTATTTTTGAGGTGTTAGCACAAATCATTCCTTCACTTATTATAAATAATGTTTGACACTTAGCAACTTTAGGAAAAACATATTTTTTTACCTTATTTTTGCAGAATGGTTGTTTTCCAACATTTTTTTTAATTGGCTTAAATATATATGCAATATTTAGACATTGGTTTTTGGGATATTTTAGATATTTTTTTGGTAGGTATTCTGATTTTCCAGCTATACAAATTGTTGAAAGGTAGTTTGGCTTTCAATATTTTCATCGGTTTGCTACTTGTTTATTTGACTTCTTCTATTGTTACGGAGCTAAACATGAGCATGCTCGGCAATATTTTAGGACAGTTTGTGCAAGAAGGTTTTATTTTGTTAGTCATTGTTTTTCAACAAGAAATTCGGCGTTTTCTGTTTTACATTGGACGAGGTAGCGGTATTGGCAAAGATAATTTTTTCAAGCAACTGTTTCAACGCAAGACTTATCACAATTCAAACAAAGAAGTCATAAAAGAAGAGCTTATTCGAGCCATAAATATTATGGCAAAAGACAAAACAGGTGGCTTGATTGTGTTTGTGGATTCGAGCGAAAAACGTTTTTTTGAAAACACTGGTGTTATTATAAATGCTGAAATATCAAGCAAATTATTAGAAAGTATTTTCGATAAAAATGCACCACTTCATGATGGTGCTGTCGTTATTACCGACAACAAAATATTGGCTGCAGGTTGTGTATTGCCTGTTTCCGAAAATCCCGACTTGCCTTCTCGTGTTGGTATGCGACATCGAGCTGCCGT
The DNA here is from genome assembly GCA_049613665.1 of Chitinophagales bacterium. Lineage (GTDB taxonomy): Bacteria > Bacteroidota > Bacteroidia > Chitinophagales > UBA2359 > JBMZCV01. The sequence continues at coordinate 9,300 of JBMZCV010000001.1, forward strand.
AGGCATTACCGAACATATTGATGCTCATGTTTTGATTGTTTCGGAAGAAACAGGCCGCATTTCGTATGCTCACAAAAGCAAGTTGAAAGTAAATATTACTCAAAATTATTTATCGGAAGTGGCTGATATCGTATTAGTTGACTAGCTTTGTCGACTTCTGAATATACACTTTATTTTGTGCTAGTGCATTGAAAAAATTGAGGTATTTGTTTTCGCAAATAAGCAGTTTATTTCCTATGTTTCGTTAATCATATTTGGCGCTCAATTCTTGCATAAATTACTGCTTTCAAACATGTATTTTTTCTTGCATTCTTAAAAAAAAACTATTAAAAACTTGTTATTAGGCAAACATTAAGTTATCTTTATTCTATATTATTAACTTAATTAGTCTAACCATGAAAAAGTTCCATTGGGACGAAGTACCTTTTCTTCGTTTGTTAATACCTTTTATTATAGGCATTATTTTGTTTACTATCTTACCGCCTTCTGTCCAATTATTTTGGACTTCTTCTTTGGCTTCCTATTTGTCTATTTTTATTTTTGCGATTTGCCTTGTCTTAATGTTTGTTTTTTCTGAAACAAGAAAGTTAGCAGCTAACTATCAACTTCGCTGGTTTTTTGGCTTCGCTACCAACATTTTATTTATAATTTTTGGCTTTTCGCAAACGTCACAATACACACAGATTACGAAAAATGCACATTTTAGCTATCATCTCAGCGACTCAACTCTTGTAATGGTTCAAATCAATGAGCCACCTATCGAAAAAGAAAAAAGCTACAAAGCCGAGCTAAAAGTTTCGCAAATTTTTCAGAATGAGCAAGGCAAAGAAGTCATAGGAAAAGCTATTGCCTATTTCAAAAAAGATAGCACGGTCTCACAACTCAAATATGGCGACTGGCTTTTGCTGAATGTCAAGTTTCAAGAAATTGCACCGCCACCCAATCCATACCAATTTGATTATAAAGCTTATTTGAGCTATCAAAATATCTATCATCAAGCATATTTAAAACCAAGCAATTGGACAAAACTGCCTTATAATCAGACAAGTACATATTACGATTTTGCAGCTAAGTTTTACGACTTTATTTATGGTATGCGAAATTTTTTGCTATACAATATCAACGAACATATTGATGGCGAAAAGCAAAAAGCTGTTGCTTCGGCTTTATTATTGGGCTACAAACATTTGTTGGAAGATGATTTAGTCGCCATTTATTCGCATACAGGAGCGATGCACGTTTTGGCAGTTTCTGGCTTGCATGTTGGCATTATCGCAGGTTTTATTGGTTTTTTGCTTAGTTTTTTAGACAAAAGGGGCAATAATGGCCGCCGCCTAAAAGTGATATTGATGCTGCTAACTATTTGGATTTTTGCCTTCATTACAGGAATGCCTCCTTCTGTTATGCGTGCTTCGCTCATGTTTTCCTTCTGGATTATTGCACTAAACAAAAAACATTATATAAATACATATAATATTATTGCAACTTCGGCTTTCTTTTTGCTTCTTAGCAATCCTTTTCTTATCAAGCATGTTGGTTTTCAACTCTCTTATATGGCTGTTATTTTCATTATATGGCTACAACCTAAAATATATAATGTTTTCACTATAAAAAACAAATTATTGGATTATTTGTGGGCTTTAACTGCCGTTTCTATTGCTGCACAACTCGGCACATTACCTCTTTCGCTTTATTATTTCAATCAATTTCCATTTTATTTTTTATTGTCTAATATGGTTGTTATTCCTGCCGCAGGATTAATTTTGAGTATCGGCGTTTTGCTCTTTATATTTGCGACTTTTAGTTTGCTACTTGCTCCTTTTTCCTATCTTGCAGCTTTGGTTGGCGATGTACTAAATTGGCTCATTTGGATTCAAAACCGCTTACTTTTTCATATCAACGAATTGCCTATTTCGAGTATTAAAGGGCTATCAATCAGCAACTTACAATTTTACTTTATTTATGCTATGATTATTAGCATCGCCTTATTTTTGATATACAAACAAAGCAAGCATTTTCGTTGGGCATTAGCTTTTTTAGTTGTTTTGGCTGGTCTCAATGCTATTTATCAATACGACATTCAGGTGCAAAAGGGCATTTATGTTTATCATGTAAACAATGCAACTGCCATAGATTTTATGAATGGCAAACAATCTGTTATTATTGCAGATAGTGGTTTTTATAACAATAAAAAGTTAGCCTTGTTTAATGTGCAACAAAATCATACTAAAAGCGGTATTAAAAAGCAAAATATGTATAAATTAAAAAATGATACTATTATAACACATCAAAAAATGAGCTTGTGGCCACCATTCATACAGTTTTATGATAAGCGAGTGATGCTTTTAGACAAAAACAACAAATATGCTCTTGAACCTACCAATGATGTTGAAATTAATTATTTGGTTTTGACACAAAATACATCAGCCAATTTGTATAAGCTGGCAGAATGCGTGCATTTTGAACGTGTTATTATTGATGCTTCTAATAGTTTTTGGAAAACAAATAAGTGGATAGAACAATGCAAAAATTTAGATATTCCTTATCATAATACGCGTGAAAAAGGAGCTTTTGTGATGAAATGGAAATGAGAATTTCAATTTGATATAGCGAAGCTGTTTAGATATAACTTTTTGACTAGAAAAACATTTTCTTATTTGTTATTGAACAAAAAAGCTTTAAACAAACTAGACGTGATAAGTTTTGAAAACCTATCACGTCTAAAAAGTTGTTTTATTTTTTTGTAAAAAGCTAGAATAAGTAATATATTAGTATCTCAAGGTTGCAAAAAAAATATTATTTCACACCTAATTGCTCTTTCAATCTGTCTTCATTTACAATTTGAGCTTCAATATAACGGCCATTTAACCAAACTTTTGCATCAAATTTGCCTTTTTCGATATGTTCGCCCTGCGTAAAATATTCTTCTATCGTATAAGACAATATATCAAGTATATTATCATTATTTAAGTCCATAATCCAGCTTTGTGTTTTGGTAAATAAAGTATTGTTTCCCAAAACACTACTCAATAGTTCACTGCCAACAAAATTACCTTCTGACTTATTATATATATAAAACAAAATTTTGTTATTTTTATCATATAAACCATCGCCGAATCGCACCATATAAGCTTCGTTGTCGCTATCTATGTCGAATATAGAAATGCCATAATATTCCATAACACTCTGCTTGATATTGGCATCATTAAGCAAATATAACAACGAATGAGGAATTTTTTTGCCTTCCAATGCTTTATTTTTGCTTAATAGGTCAGCACTATAAGTCGTTTCTTTCATTCCTGCTTTTTGTGTAGGGTCGTAAGCATCAATATTGCGAATTTCGAAATCCGTTTTTTCAAACAATTGTTTTAATTCAGCAAAATCAATTGCGGCCTGGCCAGAAGGCTTCTTAACTTTAGGCTGTTCTTCATCAGAATTAATAGCAGCACCATTTCTCCTTGTTATTTGTTCTTCTTTTTTGCCAGCTTGCCTCACACTTGCTTGTTCAAAGCCAGCATTAATCAATTTTGCTTTTATGGCTTCCGCTTCCTTTTCGTCCGAAAAGCTACCTATCAATACCTTTTTCTGTCCATTTTCTTCTTGAACAAAAATATTGCCCAAACCATCTAAAAACCAAACTTTTGGTACTTGCGTCATATCCGTATAACTATCGACATATACTAGATACTCTTTTTTAATAGCTATGATATTATTTGTCTCGATTTGGGGTGTTTTTACCTCACTTGATGTTTCTTTTTTTATGTTTTCACTAAAAATAGCAATTTGTGTATCACTACTTTCTGTTTTTTTCTCTTCTTCCAAAGCTTTCACATCTTCTGTTATCTTGAGAACACTTTGCGGTATTTCTTTTTTTGTTGTCGTTGCTACTACACTTTTTTTCTTTGTACCCACAAAAGCATCTGGAAACCCTTCTTGTTTTATTTGCTTCAGCACAAGTTCGGCCTCATTTTTAGTAGTATAATATCCTACAACAATACGTTTTATGCCATTGCCTGCCTCCTCAAAATGCACCTTTCCTATTTCTTGCAGCTTGCTTGTATTAATATTATCCGTATTTTTGTATGCTCCTATTTGTATTTTATATGTTAATACTGTTTTGTCTATTGTTTTTTCTTGTCCCAAAAGGCTAGAACAAACAAAAAAAAAACTTATCATCGCAGTCAATAAGCTACGTTTAAAAATTGTCATTGTCATTTTTTTATAGTTGTAACAAAAAAGTTAAAATATTGTCTGCTTATTTTTATTTTATTTACAAAAACTCAGCAATTCTCGCTTTGAAATAAAACAAATAATGCAAAAGTATATCTATGTGTTTTATTGCCTCAGCTATCAAATGTTAATGTCTTTTTTGACCAAAAGTTTAGACATACTATTTTTTCTAAGCTGAATTACCCAATATTTGCAAGTTTTGGCAGTGCCAAATAGTATGTATTCCTATCCAAAAGCTATTTTTTTTGCTAAGTAACGTTCAAAAAAATAGCTGATAAAAACTATTGCATCTTTATTTTTCAAGAAGTGTCCGAGCTTCTTTAATAAAAGCATTTTTGTAACCTCGTTTTTTCAATACTTTCAATACTTTTTCGGTTCGTTCTCTTCCTGTATAAACGCCTAAAGAGGCTTTGATAAGATTGTGGCTGCTCTCAACAAATAGCTGTCCTAAATCTGTAATGTCGCCAAAATTCTTAAACTCTATTTTTTTGAATGCTCCTAGTTGTACGACATATTTTTCTGTTTCTTCGGCTGCTATTTTTTCGATAACAGTATGAACAACAAAAGCATTTTTATAGCCTCGTTTCTTGATTTCTTGCAAAATAGTTGCTGCATCTTTATTTGTTGGATAGCTACCTATAATCAACCTTTTCAAAGTTTTGTTTACCTCCTCTGTTTCCAGCGTTCCAAGGTCATTTAAAGCTGCAAATTTACTGATTTCAACTTTTTGGAATGCTCCTAATTGTATTTTGTAAACATCTACCTTGCTAGTGTTTTGTGCTATTAGAGATTTGGTACAAAAAAGAGTAGTAATATAAATGAGAATGGTTAAAAAAGTTTTATTTATTTTTTTCATGTTTTTTTTTCTTGACCTATAAGAGACTATATAAGTTTTTGGGCTAAAAAAGTATCAATTTGAACAAAAAAGCTTGCTTTTTCAGCACCAAAAGCATTATTTAAATAGCTGCTCGACATATTATTTTTCAAATACATAATAGCTATTTTAAGTTAAAGTTTACTTAGTAATGCCAAAAAAATAAGCTCTTTATTTGAGTTCTATATTTTTGCTGTTACTTAGTATTTATTTGAGAAAGTAAAAAAGCTCGCTTTATTGTGCAAGCTTTAATTTTATTTATTTTTTTACTTTCTCAAAGCTTTATAGGTAGCAAAAATCAATGAAAAGTCCAAAAAAAACGAGTTATTTTCAGCCAAAATTAAAACATAACAATTCTTTTTGTGCGAAGAAATAGAAAAACAATAAGCGTCTCATTTACTTTTTACTGTAACAAATATATGCCAAAACATGTGTGTTATTCGTCTCTATATTCGTGCTTTTGTAAGAAGCAATTGTTAAATTAAAAAGTCTAATATTTATTATTTTCTTATTTCTAAGGACTATTTTGCAATTATTGCATTTTCGCTAAAGAGCAATACTATTTCGCTCAAAGATAGCTAACTAATCTTTATTTTTTGTCACTTTAAAATCAAAGGCTTTAGGAGGCACAACAACATCTTTTCGTTTGAATATTTCTGTTCTCACAATTGGCATTTTTATGCCTTCAATGTCTTCAATATTTGTGGTAATTGCCATAACATTTGGGTCTTGCCCTTTAAAATAATCATTTACCTGTAAGTTGACATCAATTTCGACCGTTCTAATCGAAGCCATGCTCGGCAATACAACTCCTACCATATCATTGCCCATAGCTTTGATTTCTTTTTTGCCCAAACGACACTCGCCCATCTCATTGTTGTCGCAATTTACCCAAAACTCAGCTTCACCATCATATATTACAATTCGTGAAGTAGGGCTAGATGGAATAACATTAACCCATTCGCCTCCTATTTTTTTAATCATTTCTTCGGCAGCTTCTTTTCGTGCAGCATGTCGGTCTCTTTTATAAAACTGTCGATATATATTTTTGGGAGCATTGTCGGTGTACATTTCTTCGACTACCAAATCAATTCCCTGCGTTTGATAATTGAGACGAATAGGGCGAAAATAAAATGTGCTAAGTACATCACCTTCCAATACTTCGACAATCTGGGTGTGGTCGTCGGTTGTTCTTTTTACAGGAAACTCTCCTACCAATCTTTCTCTATCGTCTTCTCGTCTATATATCTTCGCTTTTGTCAATCTATTGTTTTGAGCAAACAAACGAAATCGGGTGATAACTTGTCCATCTTTCCATTCGTTGAGCCAATAATCGCCCATTTCGGTTGCGGCATTAAATTTCGCATTATTTTTTGGCGGATTTGCAGTTTTTCGCACCAATTCATCAATAGCCAAACCTGTCCAAATGCCATCTGGTGTGATGATAATTGAATATACTTTTAGCTTTTGTTTGCCATCAGTTTCCATAGGCAATACCATACATTTTGCTTCTGCCACCCGAGCAATATATGCCATTTCCGCCTCTGAGATTTCTAACGGCACTATTGCTGAAGGCAATTCTTTTTTTCCTAAAGAAAAATAAGGCTTCATTCGATAAGTATTCACGATGGTTTTTGTGATATTTAGCCTACTAATCCGCTTTTCTCCTTCACTCTCATTGATCCATTCTCCTGAAATATCGAAAAATTGGCTACTACCAATATAATAAGTTTGCCCTTGACAGAATGCTTTGTTTTGAATGAGAAATAAAGTAAAAAGAAGAAGGATATAATTAAAATTTTTAGCGGTTAGCATTGATTTTAACATATTTATAGTTGTTTATTTTTTTATATAAGTTTGTTTGATTTTTTAGAGTAAGTAAAGATATGATGTAAATTGAAAAAAACTATACAAGAATATGTAATTTAACATTTTTTTCTATCAATAGTCCATTCATTTTAATGAAAAGTAGGTTCAAGTGCCAAGTAATATTCAATAATTGAGCAATTTGTGCTAACATCTTTAAAATCAAGGTGCTAGTTTCTACAATTTTATAGCATAATTTTGTCCTAGTTATTCTAAAAGTTTTATTTACTTTTTTTGGCAAAAATTTCTCTTGTCAAAATCCCTTCCCAAAAAGCACCTCTTTTGTTAAAAAAACTAGAATTACACCAGCTCTGCATCAAAATAAATTTCATATATAATCCATTTTCTATTTAGCTTAAATATAGGTATAATTTTTATCTTTGCATAAAAAGCTTGACTATAATGTATTTTATTAATTGGGGCAAAAATAATAATAAAAATAAGCTTTGCACAAAAAAAAGAAAACAAGATTAAAATTTTATGAGCTTAGGTAATCTTGCAACAAAAAGGCATACAAATTGAAATGTTTTTCTTGCATTTTGGTGGCAATATTTTGTTGCAAGCTATCAATCTGTATATCTCTCATACGATGTGTGCGTATGAGTTGTAGTGCTTTTTGAGTTAAAAGAAGTGATTTTTTTGTAGTATCATGGCTATTTAATTCATTGTGCTTATCTACGGCTTCTATCAGTTTGTCGATGCCTTCAAACTGAGTTGCTACCGTTTTTATCACAGGAATAGCCCACTCTTGGGCAGCTCTGCTATGCACTAACTGACGCAGGTTTTTGGCAAAACGGTCGGCATCAGCTCTATCAGCTTTATTGACCACAAAAATATCTGCTATTTCCATTAAGCCAGCCTTCATAGTTTGAATTTCGTCGCCAGCTTCTGGCACTAAGGCCACAATTGTGGTATCGGCAAGTCCAGCAATTTCCACTTCCGATTGTCCTACGCCAACGGTTTCGAGCAATATATAGTCAAAATTAGCTGCTCGAAATACATCTACTATTTCTATGATTTTGTTGGACAAACCGCCTAATGAACCTCTTGTAGCTAAAGAGCGAATAAAAATATTTGGATTGTTGTAGTGTTCTCGCAACCGAATTCTGTCGCCTAAGAGTGAGCCATAATTGAAAGGTGAGGTAGGGTCAACGGCAATAATGGCTATTTTTTTTTGTTTCGCTGACCATTTTGTTATAATAGCATTAACCAATGTACTTTTGCCAGCACCAGGAGGCCCTGTAATGCCTATAATGGGCGTATGTTTGTCAAACTTCAAGCTTTTCAAAAAGTCTATGTAGCCATCTACTCCATTTTCAACTATTGATATTGCTCTTGCCAAAGCTCGTGGATTATCATTTTTAATATTTTGATACAGTGTTGTTATATTCATGAAATATTGGCTTATAGTTGGGTATAAAAACAGTAGCTTATGTCTAATGTTATCGTTCATTAGACATAAGCTATTGTTTATTTTTGCTTGTGCAAAACACTATTTATTGTAAGACTGTTTAATATTTGACTAAATTATAATTAATTTAGTGTTTGGCACTTAGTACATTGTAATATAAGTAATCGGCATTTTAGCCTTTTATTGCATGTTATTTTATTCCAAAAAAACGACAACTATCGCCGTTGCTGTGTGTTATTACCAGCAACTAAAAGGATAAACAGCGTATTTTAAAGCGTATTTTTTCGTAACAACTTGTTGATATTATCACCAACAAGGGCGTGTTGTTCTTTTTTAGTATTTAGGTGGAAGACACTTTAAAAGTGCCTTCCACCTCGATTATCATAACATTTATATGAAGCAAACCTTGAAAATTTATATTATAGTGTACTTAGCTTCAATTATTTATTTGTTTTTTTCGGTTTGACTTATACTAGTTGTTTTTTCGCTCAAAAATGCTATTATTCAGCTTAAAAATAGCTTTTTTTCATTTCAAAAACCTATTGCTGCACAGTAATTTATTTGCAACTATTAGTCAAACATGGAAATATATACTTATCGAACAGTTTTTATTTTTTCTCTAATACTTTCCATTAATTTCTGGGACGCATGTTTTCTAGGCAATTTTTGATTTAAAAATGCTCTGATAGGGTCATCTTCAGGAGTGTGCATATCTTGCAGTTTGTGGCTAATTGTAACTCCGTTTGCAAACCTCTCAAATTTGGGCAGGCTCATTGTGTTCTTTGTTTTTTGCGTATTCATATCTATTTCGTTGTTTTATCTTTGTTGGTAAATGGCTTTTATAAAACCTTATTAATCAATGTAAGTGTCGAGTACTATTTTATTGTACGTTTCATTCTGTAACAACACATTCAAAATTAGTGTGTTAGTTTTCACAATTTGTAGAATAAGTTTTTTGTTTCGACTCCTTATTTAGACTGTTTACTTATGTTTTTGGTTTAAAAAAAATGATAACTGTTCAGTTTAATAAAAATGGTTTTGGAGACTATTTAAATTTTATTTTTTCTCTCAAAACCTATTGTTGAATTAGTGGTAGTATAGATAAATTAAGTGTCAAGCACTATTTAATAAATGGTTATTTCGTTGCTAACACATTGAAAAATCAGTATGTTGGTTTCAGCGAGATGTATGCTTATTTTTGTCTAGGTACTTATATTGTGAATAAGTGTTTAACTTTTTTTTGTGGTAAAAGGTTTAGTTTTTATTCTTATTTTTCAAAAAATAAAGGTCTAAAAAATTAGTTTGTTTCTGTTATGCAAAATTGCTAAATGTTATGTTCTCATTAAAAATGAGCAATTCATTTCTTGTGTTTGACAAAAAAACAAAAGGTAATAAGCATTTGCAGTATCGCAAACTCCTATTACCTTTTCATTATTGTTTTTTTTTCGTTCTAGCATCAGTATCAAAACCTAAATTTTGGGCATAGCTTTCCAATTTTTCTTTTAGCATATTTCTGGCTCTGTGAATACGAGAACGCACCGTACCAATAGGAATATTGATAATAGTTGCTATCTCTTCATAAGTAAAGCCTTCAATATCACAAAGTAATACAATGGTTTTGGAATCGATAGGTAGCGAATTGAGGGCAATAGTTACCTCATCTCCCATCATTCCTTGAAAAATTTCGTGTCCTAAGTTTAGGTGTTTTACGTTTTCAGCATCGGCATCGTGATAATTGACCACATCTTCAAAATCAACTTGAATAGGTCTTTTATTTTTTTTGCGATACTGATTGATAAAAGCATTCTTCAAAATCTGAAATAACCATGCTTTAGCATTTGTGCCTACTTTGTAGGAGTTGATAAAGCGATATGATTTCAAAAAAGTTTCTTGTACCAAATCATTGGCATTTTCTTCATCATAACTGAGGTGATAGGCAAAATTATAGAGTGCTTCGAGGTGAGGCAAAAATTCCTGCTCAAAGATTTGGTCTTTTTCTACTTTACTAAGGCTAGCTTTCACCATTGTAGCGGCTTGAGCATTGTCCTTAGTCTCGTTTTTCTCTTCTGTTTTTGGTGATATGTGTTTAATTTCGTTCATATTTGGTTATTCAATCAACAACTCTAAATAGATTTTTGAGCAAGATAAAAAAAAAACTTGACTTTGCCTTAGCTTTAGTGGATATTTCTCATTTTGACGCAATAGCCAATAAAGGTTACTTTTTGTAGGTTTTGTTCTTTGATGTGTTCAACATTTTTTTTTGCAAAAAAGTTTCCCGTTTTTTAACTAAATACACTATAAAGTAGGTTTTTAATATTTTTGGCAAAAAACAAGGCTATTTTCTTTTATGCAAAATTGTCATAGCGTAAATATTTATAGGAGTTCAAGCCTCTTTCCCAAAAAAAGAAATGATATATTTTCTAGTCAAAAGTGTCAAATACGACCAATCTTTTGATAAGAAATATATCATTTCTAAATGAAGTAATGTCTTGGAGAAACCAATGTATTAGCGTCAGCAAGATGTATATTTATTTTTGTCCAACTACTTACTCTGCTTTAAGTTTTCATTTCTAACAATCTTTTTTCTTGCAATATATATTTTACTTTTTTCAAATGCTTCACATCAATATCAATTTGTTGTTTCAAATATTCAAACAATAAATTCAATTTGCCAAAGCCTTTTATTTTCATCTCATCATTTTCGTTTTCTAGCTCGGCAATCCACTTTTCGATAGCTACGGTTATCTTTTTAATGGCTTTTAGGCCAACAAGACTAGCGATAGATTTGATGCTGTGAATATGAAAATATAGATTGTCTAAGTCTTTTTTCTGCAATGCTTTTTGGATTTTGTAAACAGATGTTTTGACATCATCTAAAAACATTTCAATGGCTTCAAGCATATATTGAGTGTCATTTTGCAAAACCGAGCTAATGGCATCAAGATAATTTTCTGTTTCCCAAGATTTTTCCAAAAAATTTAATTCGTTAGCATTCTTCTTAGTTTTAACATTCCACATTGCATCTTGTTTTATGGCTAAAACTTCGATGATAACTTCTAGTAAAATATTTGGAGGAAAGGGCTTGCTGATATAACTATGAATGCCCATTTTTTTCGCTTTCTTTTCTTCTGCTTCATTAGCACTTGCTGTAAGCACCACCATAGGAGTATTGTGATTGATGTCGGTGATATCTTCACGAATTTCTTGCAACAATTCTAGGCCATTGCCATCGGGCAATTTTATATCAGACAAAATACAATCGTATTTTTGTTGTTTTAATTTGCTGCGTCCTTCTGTTGTTGTTTCTGCAATATCTAATGGAATTTCCCAATTTTCGAATATATGTTTAGCATACAAGATATTTGCTTTGTTGTCTTCTATATAAATGAGTTTTTTATGTTTCCATAATGGCGATAGTTTCTTTTTATCAACAACTTTGTTGTTAGGTATTTCTTTTTGCTTCAATGGAACTTCTATTGGCAAACGAACCGCAAAACGTGTTCCTATATTGGGTTCGCTATCGACACTAATAGTGCCTTTCATAAGGTATAGCAAATTTTTGACGATATTGAGGCCAAGTCCTGTTCCTTCATATATGCGTTCTTTGCTTTCGTGTACCTGTACAAAACTCTCAAAAATGCTTTCGAGCTGTTCCTTTTTCATACCAATACCTGTATCAATAATCTCAAAAAACAGCTCTAAACCAGATGAATCCTCATTTTGCAGGATAGTTGTACGCAACTTTACTACCCCTTCGTGTGTAAATTTTACAGCATTATTGAGCAAATTGAGTAATATTTGCGATATTCTTGTTCGGTCGCCCAGCATAAGTCTGGGAATATTAGGAGCAGTTTCAAAAATCAGTTTCAAATTTTTTTCCTTTGCTTTCACAATCAACAAACCATACAAGTCGCTATACATTTTTGTGCTTTCAAAAGGCTCATTCATAATCGTTACCTGCCCTGCATTAATCTTTGATAAGTTGAGTATATCATTGATAATAATGAGCAAATTATCGGCCGAACTTTTGATAACTTCTACATAAGCTTGTTGTTTTTTATCCAAAATGGTTTGTTGGAATAGATAGCTCATGCCCAAAATGCCGTTTAGCGGTGTTCGTAGCTCATGGCTAACATTGGCAAATAGTTTTTCTTTAAACTTAACTTGTTCTTCAACCAATGCTTTCTGCTGTTCTAGCTTATCGCTCTTAATATTGAGTTCTTCAATCGTTTGATTGAGTACATTCGTAATAATTTTTTTATCAATAAGCGTACGTTTGGCCTTAAACTCAGCCACCCTCAATTTTTTCTCTGTTTTTTTTAACTCCCTCAACATCTCTTCTTGCTCAGATTTGGCTATATTTTGTGCCAAAATGAGTTTGCGTAAGTTGTTAATATGTTCAGACATAATCAAGTAGATTGAATAAGTGAAAATTTGGTAGGGTAAGTAAAAATATTATAATTTAAGTTTTTAAGCTTGCTATAAAATATGACTTTTTTGTTTAGATACTATATTTAAAAGATATACTTAGTATGCCTTTATAGATTCTTCTTAATCTTTTTTAACTTACATTTGTTATACTTTTATTTTTCTCTGATGATAGCTAAGGCACAAGTTTCGTTATATAAATGCGATTTTTTAGCAATATCCTGTCCTATTTCTCCATACGAAAAGAAACCAATCATAGGCTTTTTATCCCAAATTTCGTATAAACCCTCAATTTCATCTTCTATCATAGGGCCTAAAGACATATGACGTGCTTTGCAAGAAAATGCAATAGCGATATCTATTTCATTTTTAAATGTTGCTCTATACTTTTTAAATCCGTCTAGTGTTTCGTCCAAAATTTCAAAACCAGGAGCAATAGAAAACCGAAAAGTATCTCCTTCATTGACAGCTCCTGCCATAATAATCGTTTTTTCCTCCTGATCGACATACAACAAAGCTCTCAAAACAGCAGTGCCTCCTCGCAAAATCTGTAAAGGATATTGTGCACTACTGATAGAAACAATGTCATCTATAGCATTTCCATCTTGAAAATCACCACAAAATTTGATATATTCATCTAAAGCTGGTTTGCCATTAATTTCATATATAACATTGGCTTTTGCTTTTGTAATAGTATTTATTAAACCTATCGGTTGCCAACCACTTATTGCTAAACTCTCCACTTCTATTTTATCATTATCTAAAATAAGCGTACATATGCCTTCATTTGATAGTTGGGTAGTTGTAAAAACAGTTGTAGAATCCATCGTAAAATCATCACTAGCCATTCCTCCAAAAATAGGTACTTTTTCGCCCAACTCACTATGAATACCTCCAATGATTTTTTCGCCACTAACAGTCAGACTAAAAACGGTCATAAATACAGCATTGTTGAAGTGCTTTTTTGAACATTGAGCTATGTTTTTGCCTATTTCATAAGAATTATCGTAGTTAGATTCGGCAAAATATAGATGGTAGTGGGTTCGTTTTATGTCTAACAGCAACAATACAATGCTGTTTTCGGCAAGTTCGCCAGCGATAAACTCGCCAGATGAAGATGCACCAATTACATCAATATCACGGTCTCGAAAAATTTTTTGTAATGCCCGAAAGTCATGTTTGATAGAGCTAAATACAATACCTAAAGTTGCTTCGAAAGAAGATTCAATATCTTGTATTTTTTGTTCCAACTCAGAAACAGAATATGCTAAAATAGAAATACCTTTCATATTATTTTTTTAAATTAGACATGAAGTAACATATTATCATACTAATAATTGATATACTGTGTTGGACGATTAAATGTCAAATCTTATCTATTACACATTTTATATTATACTAAATAATCATAAAAAAATAATATGAGATATTAGCTTCCACAATTTGTATCATAAACCTGTCCAACTGCTTATATAAAAACACCTATTGTTATCAATTGATAGTATTAAAATTATTAAAGTGTAGTAGCTATTATTATGCCATTTTTTTTTAAAAAAAACTTTTTCTCCCATAAAAGTCATAGCTAGATAGGTTAGTAAATACTATTCAACATAAAATTGATTTGCATTAAAGTATTGAAAATCAAGGTATTAGCTTCCAAAATTAGCTTTTTTTTGTTTCAAAATAGCTATTTCAAAGCCATTAAAATGTCAAATTAAATATAAGTTATTAAACAAAAATAATTGGCTTGATAACTTATATTAACATTTTACTCAAAAGTAAATTTAAGCTTTAATTACTAAGCACTATTTATAAAAAAATAATTTGTGATAGTATCTTTAAAATTAAAGTGTTTTTTTTAGGACAAAGAATAAACTTTAACCAACATTTTAGTCCAATAAAATGACTGCAAATATATGTTTAAACAATGATTTCTTTTTTTTAAATATAAATTTATACTCAATATATAAAACATATTAGTCATTGCAATTTGTAGAAGACATCTTTTCAGACTTTTTTTGATTAAAAAAAATGGATTTAGATAATATTTAACAATAGGATTTTTTAATCAAAATTGCTACTGTCCAATAGTTCTAAAAGCTAGGCTTATAAAGCAAATAGCAATAACCTTTTATAAAAAAATATTTGAAAAAAATCTTATACTAATCATGTCTTTTAAAAAAAAACAATATATTTGCATAAACAACTAACAACTAACAAGTTTTTATTTTTTAATAAACATTTCAAACATAAGTTCCAAGCATTATTTATTATACATATTAAGTGCCAAGCACTATTCAATAAATGGTCGATTCGTTGCTAACACATTGAAAATCAGTATGTTAGCTTCAACGAAATGTATCATTATTTTTGCCTAGCCACTTGCCCTGTACTAACATCTTGAAAAAAAATCGGTATGTTAGATTCTGCAACTTGTAGCATAAATCTGTCTGGATACTTACTTAAACAACACCAAACATTTTTTCACATGAAATACACTTTTCATCTAAAAAAAGTTATCTTTTTTCTATTTCTTGTTTTTCCTTTATTTTTGTTTGCACAAGACCAAGAAAAAGATTGTAATATTAAACTCCTTTTTGACTATGCTGTTGAAGATTTAAATGTAAGTTTTAGCAACTTATCAGAAAACTACCATTCTGCTTTTTGGGATTTTGGCGATGGCCACACTTCCACGAAAAAAAGCCCAAAACATCAATATCAAAAAACAAATGCTTATCAATTTTGCCTAACATTAACAAATGATAGCATAGAAAACTGTAAGAAAGTTTTTTGTGGGCAAGTCTATGTTTTTGACCCTTGCGAATAAAAAATCTTGGCAAAAAATAAGTAGCAACGTTTTTTTCTAATTGCTTATATTTTATGTCGCAACCAACTTAAATAAAAATAATTTGTAACTCGTATCTTTCCATTATGGCAATCTTACTTGCTTTATATTTATAAAAACCATTAAGAAATTAAGATAAAATAAGGTTAAAGCCTCAATTACACTTAATTTCTTAATGGTTTCTTTTTTTTGCTACAAAAACTTAATATTGACTTTTTATAACTTTCAAATAGCGATAGCCTATATTGTTATTTCCGACTTGTATCATATAAATACCTATGGGCAAATCTTTTCCTATAAAAGCTAAATTGCGTCCTTCTATTAAGCTTCTTCTACCAACTACCCTACCATTCACATCAAAAATATTGCACATCAATTTTTCTTCTAAAAAATCTGAGGTTACATAACTCATTATTATCATGGTTTCTTCTGAAAATGGATTTGGGCTTGCCTGTAAGCTAAACGCTGGCTCGTCAATAAAAGGCGTGCCTAATTCCTCTTCATTTTTTATCTGAAAGGCATCAATAGCAACTTCAAAAACGACATTATCAGAGGTATTGTTTGCTTCAAAGCTCACAAACATATCATTTGAAGTAGGCAAAAAGTCGGTTGGATTAAGCGAAAAATCTTGCCATACACCTGCCGAAACTTCATCTGCTTGTACCGAAAAAACTAAGGCTTTACTCAATCCATTGTCGATATAAACTTTCAAATTATCGCTGCTTTCGCTCTCTCCTATTGCACAAAACCACCACGAAAACTCAATTTTTGGGTTGCTATAATTCGACAAATCTATGCTTGGCGATTGCAAAATAGACTTACCACCATCTAAATCAAATTCATCATAACCTGTATTTTCATCTGTATTTCCTGTCACATAACACAAGTTTCCTATGTCGTCTGCAACATCTGAAGCAGGGTTGCAGAGCTCATTATTTACTCTTGTCGAATATGGTTTTTCTCTTACAAAACCTACTGTTAAGCTGTCTGGTTCGTTGTTTATTTTCCAACCCAAATCACTATAAAAATCATCATAATAGCCTCTCTCCAACTCAACAATCCATTCGTTTTCTGCTGCATCAAACCAAATATCATTGGTTTGCATAGGCAAATAACCCCATTTTGTAACAACAATGTCGTAATAATCTTCATACAATTCATTTTGACTTACTTTGCCTTCCAAATTAGTTTTAAAATCATAATTTCCTTGCGAGTGTTCGATATGAACTATTGCATCGCTCAAATTAATTTGGCTAACTGCATCACGAACTGTAATTTTTAGCTCAAAATTTGGCAAAGGAGCTAAAAAGCCATCTACTGTTGCGATATTTTCTGCTACCAAATCGACATTTTCGACTACATAAGGCTCATAAGCATATTTATAGAAATGCACATTGTATGTTGCAGGCGTTCCTGTTCCTAGCTTATAATGTCCTACAAAATCGCTCATTTCGTTGCTGTTTCCTTCACTCAAATATATACTTGTATTGCTAATATACTCATCAGTTATTGTATTCCTAACATTTCCCTCAACATAAGCTGCACGGCTATAATTTGGAGCTACTATGATTAATCCATTTTGCCTATCGCTGGCCAAAATATTGCCTGAAGGCAAAAAAGGATACGCTCCCCAACAACCTTTAAAACCTCCTCCACTCTCAAAAGAAGTATCATAATATTCCGTCAAAGTCAAGGCATCGGTTTCAGTAGCATCTAACACCAACACGCCAGCCGTATAATTTGATACGACCACAAAATTGTTTTTTACATGAACATTGTGAGGTATAAGTCCTGTTCCTCGCTCGGCACGAAAGCTGTCGAGCAGTTTAATATCGCTAAAATCAGATATGTTATAAGATGATACTGAACCATTTGAGCGTTCATCTGTCGTAAACAAAGTATTTCCATCATTGCTCAACCAAGCATTATGCGTAAAATTGGAAGGCGTATTTTGGCGTGCTAAAAGTATAGGATTTGTTTTATTTGCAACATCAATAATCGCAAACTCGCCTTTATAAATTTCGGACGTAAACATCAAATTATCTTTCACATATACATCATGCGAATAATCTTCTTGGTATAAATGCACCAAATTTGGCTGCATCGGATTGTCGTTCAAATCAATAATCGCTACACCACGCTCTGCCGTTGGAATAGAAGTATCTACCTTGTTGAAGCCAGCCGCATAAGCAAAGCCAAACTCGTCTATCCAGATGTTGTGTGCTTTGTAAACATAGCCATCTGCATCATAAGACACCGTATCAATCGCAGTTGGCAGTTGGCTCAAATCAATGATTAAAATACCTCCTCCTTTTTCATTGACGACATAAGCATAATGCTCCCACGTTTTGATGTCTCGCCATGTACTTGTCAATCCTTCAATAAAAAAAAGCTCATCAGGAGTAGTCGGTTCGCTCACATCTACAATAGAAAGTCCATGTATTGTGCCTACAAAAGCATACTCCTTTCCACTTTCATCGGCATAGCCCCACACATCATTCAAGCCCATTTCATACTCCAACTGTCCGAGTTTTTGCATTTCGCTTTGTGCCATTATGCTTTTTTGCATGAAAAACAAAACAAAAAAAAGCATTAAATATCCAATATTTCTTTTCATAGCTTAGGATTTTTTTATCGAAAAGATACACTTTTTTTCCATAAGATGAGCTTCGAAATCAGTCTATTTACTGACAATACACAAACAAAAAGGCATCACTTTTTTCAAGTGATGCCTTTCTAATTTTTTTTCTATTATCCGATAATATATCTCTAAGCTGCCATACGATGTACTGTTTTGGTCATCGCTTTTTCGGTAGGCATATAAATTTCGGTCGTAGTTGGTTTTGTTATTTGTTTCAACATAATAGACTGCAACGTTTTTCTAGCTCTGTGCAAACGCACCTTTGCAGCCGATAGCGAAATTTCTTCTTGCTCTGCAATATCTTTTATACTCCAATTTTCATAATAAAACCGCTCAATTACATTTTTTTCTCGCTCATTTAACGCAATCAAAGCTGCCTTTAGCTCTTTATTTTCCGCTGCTACATTATCTTCAAACAATACTTCATTCAAACATTCTAAAGGCACAAAAAATCGTTGTTTTCGTCTATAATAATTGTTGCATACATTGCGTAAAATACCCGTTAGCCAAGGTCTAAAAAGCTGCTTTTCTTTCAACTTTTCGATATTCAAATAAGCTTCTATTAAAGTATCTTGCAAAATATCTTTGGCCAAAGCAACATTCTTGGTGCGTTTTATTGCCATTTTCAGAAAGTAATCATAATTCAATGCAATTAGCTCATTAAATGCTCTCGTATTTCCTTTAGCAGCTTCTTCTACTAATTTTATTTCATTTGCCAACTTCATAAAAGTGTTTATTTTGTAGTTTCGTTTTTTAGCTAAAAAAAATCAGACTATTTACCTTTAGCCAAACAAGAAGAATAAAATGCTCATTTATGAAAGCCAACATCTTAGTTTTCAATGTGTTAATGCCTCAAACAAGTCATACTAAATTAGTGATTGGCATTTAGGCATTTTTTTACCCAAATTGTCATAACGTAAATGAGTTACAAAAATAGTTTTTTATCCTATTTTATAACAGCTTTTGCTTAGAAAAAGTTTGAAGTTAATTTTTTTTTCATAAAAAATGAAAGCTATTTTTCATAAATAAAAAATATGTGTTAAAATTTGATAAAAAAGTAATAAAAAGCTTTATTATATCGTATAATCCTTGTTAGAAAGCTTGTTTTTTTTACAGTCAAAAAAACTAACATTAATTTATGCAAGTTTAAGCTTGTATTACATTTATTTAATAGAAAAATAATTTAATGAAAAATTTATTGTTGAATACCACACTTTTGGCCTTCTTCTTAATATTTAGTGCTTTTAGCCTCAAAAATGGTGAAGCCAACAACGCCTCAGAAAATGCTGGCGAAAAAATCGAATGGCTAACGATGGAAGAAGCCGTAAAAAGAAATGCCACAGAACCTCGTCGCATTATTGTAGATGTATATACGAGCTGGTGTGGCTGGTGCAAAAAAATGGATAAAACTACTTTTCAGCACCCAGATGTTGCCAAATATGTCGGTAAAAAATACTATGCTGTAAAGCTAGATGCCGAAAGCAAAGAGCCAATAACGGTTGGCGATATAACATACAAATATATTGCTCAAGGCAAAAAAGGACTGCACGAATTAGCCTATTCTTTGTTGGGTAATCGCCAAAGCTATCCTTCAGTAGCTGTTTTGGACAAAGATTTGTCGAAGCTTACCATCATTCAAGGCTATATGGACGCTAAAGATATGGACAGAGCCTTGCGATATTTTGGCGATGGCTACTACGAAAAAGGTATCAAATGGGGAGTTTTTGAGAAAAAATTCAAATCACGCATCAAAGGTGGTAAGAAAAAATAATTTTTAAAAACACTCTAATTCTACTTTGGCACTTCGAGTAGTCAATCAGAAATTTTTGGGCATTTCAACGCTCAAAAAAACAACTTATTGGTTTGCTGTTGACTAGAAAAATAGAACAATATATTTTCCTAATTCTTTTGCTAAAAAAGAATTAGGTTTTTTAAATTTTATCTAATCCATCGCAAAAAAAATGGTTGCTATTTTAGATAAATAGACGAAAAAACTTGCCTAAGCAATAACCTTTTCAGTTGTCGTTGGCCAATTATTTCGTTTATTTACTTTTTAAAAATAAATAAAATAGTAGTATATTTTTTTTGCTAAAAAACTGATAAAGACTTACATTTGTCATAAAATTTCTTTTTTTATTTAAAAATTTATACATAATGAAACCTCTAAAAACCATTTTAGCATTTTTATTTATTTGTTCAATATCATTTTCAGCTTGTCAAAACGATGCTATGATTGAAAATGTTAAACCTCAAAAGGTAGCTAAAGAAGACTTGCCAACTATCACAACCGAAGCTGGCAATTTTAAATTGTTTCAAGCCAAAAAACGCCCTTACGAAATCTTGTTGCCAGAAGGTTGGAAAACAAAAGAACATTGGAAGTCTGGCTCTTTGAAATCGCAAGTGCCAAATCCTACGACAAAAGCCGAAAATCCGTTTCGTGAAAATATATTGATAATACCGATGAAAGGACGCATCAATTATAACAAGAAAACGAAACAAATGGAAAGTGCTCCTATTAATTTAAAGGATTTTGTAAAAAAGCATATTGATGTTTTAAAAACAAAGTATAAAGATGTGAAAATTTTGGCACAAACCGATATGGAGTTGAACAAAAAGGCGACTACAAAATTAGTATATCAACATTTATATAAAGAAGACCATGAAGAAAAAAAGCAATTGTTGCAATTGGAAACCTACATTTTGATAGATAAAAATGAAGCTTTTTTGATTTCTTTTGTCGACTCAGCTGATGATTTTCAAAAATCTCAAAAAATGTTTGATACCATTATAGGCAGTTTAAAATTTAAATAAAACAAAATAAAATACCTCTTATGTCGAATGAATTAACAGAGTTGCGAAAACTCATTTCGCCAACGCCAACAGGCACAACGCTAAACTGCAAAGGTTGGGTGCAAGAAGGTGCTTTGCGTATGTTGCACAACAACTTAGACCCAGATGTAGCTGAAGAGCCTTCAAAATTGGTGGTGTATGGTGGCACAGGAAAAGCGGCACGAAATTGGCCTGCTTTTCATCTTATCGTCAAGGCTTTGAAAGACTTGAATGATGACGAAACTTTGCTCGTGCAATCTGGCAAACCTGTCGGTATTTTGCCTACACACAAAGATGCTCCTCGTGTGATTATTGCGAACTCCAACTTAGTCGGAAATTGGGCAAATTGGGAGCATTTCAGAGAGCTAGAACGCAAAGGTTTGATGATGTATGGTCAGATGACGGCTGGCTCGTGGATTTATATCGGCACGCAAGGCATTGTGCAAGGTACTTACGAAACTTATTTGTCGCTCGCTACTATGCACTACGATGGTTCGCTGAAAGGCACGCTAAATGTAACGGCTGGACTCGGCGGTATGGGCGGAGCTCAACCATTGGCTATCACAATGAATGAAGGCGTTGCTCTTGTGGCAGAAGTGGAAGAATGGCGTATCGACAAGCGTTTGGAAACTCGCTATTTGGACGAAAAATATACAGATATTGATGCGGCAATTGATGCGGCTGTGGCAGCGAAAAAGGCCGAAAAAGCGGTTTCTATCGGTGTGGTAGCCAATGCGACTGAATTATTAGAGCGTTTGATTGAGCGAAATATCACGCCAGATACTTTGACAGACCAAACTTCGGCACATGATGAAGGCAGTTATTTTCCTGATGGAATGAGTGTGGAAGCTGCCAAAACACTAAAAAGTGTGAATGCTGATGAGTTTAGAAGTCGGTCTTTGGACACGATGGCAAAACACATCGAATTGATGCTCGAATTGCAAAAACGTGGTGCGATTACTTTCGATTATGGCAACAATTTGAGAGGCCAAGCGAAAGATAAAAGAGGCGTTGAAAATGCTTTTGACTTTCCTGGTTTTGTGCCTGCTTATATCCGTCCATTGTTTTGCAAAGGCTCTGGGCCGTTTCGCTTTGTGGCACTTTCTGGCGACCCAGAAGACATTAAGGTTTGCGATGCCAAATTGCTAGAGTTGTTTCCAGAAAACAAAGGTTTGGAACGTTGGATTCGTTTGGCGACCGAAAAAATTGCTTTTCAAGGTTTGCCTGCTCGTATTTGCTGGCTGGCGATGGGCGAGCGACAAAAGGCTGCTTTGGCTTTCAACGAATTGGTGCGTACTGGCAAGGTGAAAGCTCCTATCGTGATTGGGCGTGACCATTTGGATACTGGCTCGGTAGCTTCGCCAAATCGTGAGACGGAAGCGATGCTCGACGGTTCTGATGCGGTTTCGGATTGGCCTATTTTGAATGCTTTGATAAATACTGCTGGCGGTGCTTCGTGGGTGTCTTTTCATCATGGCGGCGGCGTTGGTATGGGCTATTCGCTGCACGCAGGTATGGTGATTGTGGCTGATGGTACGGACGATGCCGAGCGTCGTTTGCGTCGTGTGCTGAACAATGACCCTGCTATGGGCGTTATTCGTCATGCAGATGCTGGCTATGATATTGCGAAAGATACGGCTAGGAAGTTTAGGCTGGATTTGGAAGGACGATTTTCTTAGTTTTTAATTTTTAGTTGGGAGTTTTTAGTTTTCGTTAAATTTCATTCTCCATATTCTAAATCAACAAGAAATAAGACAATTAGGTGGTAGGCATTTTGAAAATGCCTGCCACCACACCTATTTCAAAGTAGTAACATTTAGGAATAAAAGAACAAATCTAGGTGGCAGGCACTTTAGAAGTGCCTACCACCTTTTTTGTTTGGAAAATGTTTTATATTTGTGTTAATTTAGTTTTTTTATAAAAAGGGAAAGAAAAAAATGGAAGAAAAAATAGTTGTTTGGGAAGGAAACGAATTTTATAAGATTAACATAAAAGGACGAAATTCAAATGATACAATAATTAGTAATATTAAAACAAAATTAAAAGATTTTTATCCTCTAGAAAGTAAGGTTTTATTTTTAAAAACCCTTCAAAATAATATAATTAAAGATATTTTACCACTCCTCAACAAAAAAACAGTGTCATGGATAACAACAATTCCTCCAAAATTTCAAGTAACGCCTACATTTCAAAAACAGATAAAAAAGCAAAGAGTCTTATTTTCTTACATTAAACAAGAAATAAAGATACTTCAGTCATTTAATATTAAGGAACATTTAGATGAAATTTTAATAAATGCAAAAACGAAAAACTATAAGGATTCAAAAAAAAGAAATAAAGTTTATCTATGTTATAGCACCAAAGATAATTTTCACAAAAATGAAATAAAAAAATACTTTAAACCTCTTTTGTTCAAAGATGCAATTTGGTGTAAAGATAACATTAAAGCTCATGAAGTTAAGAATGAAAAAATAAAACAAGCTATTAGCGAAACAAAAGTTGCCATTTTCTTGGTAAGCACAGATTTTTTGGCCTCTGATTTTGTAATGGATAAAGAAGTTCCTGCCATTTTGAAAGCCGTTGAAAAAGGGCATACTTTTCCGCTTGTTATCATTTTAAAACCTTGTTCATTTACAGATATTCCAAGTTTAAATAAGTATCAAACCGTAAATCCACCAACGCAAGAAGTTAGTAGAATGGACGAAAACGAAAAAGCAGCTTTGTTTGTCAATTTGGTGCGGCTGACGATGGAAATTTTAGATTATGGAAAGGAGTAGTATTGCTTTTTTTGTTGGAAAACATCAAAATTTATCTTTCTTTTATCCTAAAAAAAATCGTATATTTAAGCTATCTATAAAAAACAAATGCAATAGCAACATGAATACAACCACACCAATAAATACTCTAAATAAACATCAATTAGAAATTCTAAAGCTTTTTTCAAGAGAGTTAGAAGATGAAGATTTGATAGCTATCAAACGCCTTATAGTCAAATATTTAGCCGATAAAATTACAAAAATGGCTGACGAAATTTGGGAAGAAAAGAATTGGACAAATGACGATATGGATAAGCTGTTAAAGACACACAAAAGAACGCCTTATAATCCTAAAAACTGATAATTTTGAAAGCACAAGAATTTCAAAAAATAATCGAAAAAAAATAACATCTTCATGCAAAAAACATTAAACCTAGCCGAAATAAAAGCCCAATATCCCAATCAATGGGTATTAATAGGCAATCCAGAGTTGTCAAATCCGAATGTGTTAGACACTATCATCAATCGTTTGGTGCGTGGCCTAGTGTTGTTGGCAAGCAAAGATAGACGAGAAATTGCTTATAAAGGTAGAGAATTAAGAAAAGGTTTTGAAAGCGTTACTTGCATTTTTACTGGCGAAGTTCCTAAAAATAGAAAATGGTTGCTATTGAAAGATTAATTGCTTTTTTTACTGAAATGTTTTATATTTGTAAATATCTTAATTTTATAAAAAAGAAACATGAAAAAATATATATGGATAAATTATGATTTTGGCTTAAAAGGAGATTACGAAAATCTGTTCGCTTGGTTAGATAAATTAAATGCAAAAGAATGCGGCAATAATTGTGCATTAGTTGTTGTCGATGATTTTGATAGTAGTAAAAATGTCCATGAATTTATTTTTGAGCAGCTAAAAGAAAATGTAGATTTAGATGAAAAAAGAGATAGAGTCTATATCAATTGGCTAGAAAACTCGGCAAATGATAGCCATACAAACCCTAAAATAAAAGGGAAATTTATTTTTGGCAAAAGAAAAAGGTCGCCGTGGGAAGGCTATGCTCTTGGTATGGAAGAAGTGGAAGATGCAGGATATTAAAATTATAACTTTATGAAAGGAAGTGCATATATTTTGATTGACAGCACCTTTTGGATAGATTTAATCAATCCGAAAAATGAGCTTATCGAAGCCGAAATTGAGGCTAAATATGACTTAATAAAAGAACATTATTGGATAGTTCCAATGCCAACATTTTATGAAACGCTAAGAACACGGTTTGTTAAAAATGTGATAGGCATGAAAAAGCTAGAATTTTTGTTGAAACAACCTAATGTGAAAATTATTGGGAAGACAGTTTGGAAGAAACCATGTCAAGTAACAATTATTTGAATCGAAAACTTAGCCTTGTCGATATGATTATCAGAAATATTTTGAAAGATATTAACATTAGAGTTGATTATTTGGTAACTGACAATACTAGAGATTTTGCAGATGTTTGTGCAATGAGAGGTGTTGAAATCATTTGAAAATGTTAAATTTTTGTTATGAAAAACGTCATCAAAAAATACTGCCTAATATTCACTTTATTCTTGCTCACTTTCAGCATAAAAGCACAACAAAACAATTTTTCGAGTTCTGCAAACATAGGAATTAGTACGCCAATTTTAGACAACGGAATAGGTTTTCATATTGGCTTAAATCCTGCTTATGCCTTGCATTCTCATTTTTCGGTAGAAGGCCAAATTTCTTATTCTTATACAAAAATTAGCGGCACTTTTTTGTCAGGAAACAAAGGTAATATCTCGTCAATCAACACTTTAGTAGGCGGCAGATTATATTTTAATAGCGAAGAAAAAGCAGCACGTTTCTACATCAACTTTTTGCTAGGCGGAAATTATAAGGCCAAAACGATAAACAATATAGATAAAGGTGGCGAATTTGGTATGAGTTTTTCGGGCGGTGGCTATTGCGAATGGAATAATTTGCTCATTGGAGCTGCTTATGAAACACCGCAAAATGTAGTTTTGAAAATTGGTTATGTTTTTTAAACTTCTTACTTTTTTTGTTTAAAATCTTATATATTTGTGCTAGTTTTTTATTTCAAAAAAAGTAAGCATGAAAAATGATGATAAAAAAGTGATTGTTAGAGAAGCAAAATATTTTTATAATCGCCAGATAAAAGAAGAAAATATCGACAACCAACTCATTAGCAGAATCAAAACTAGGCTAGAAGATTTTTATACGCCAGAAGGAAAAGCATTGTTTTTGAATACGATTCAAGTAAGTATCAAAGCCTATTTAAAACAAAGAATTGAGCAAGTAGAAGAGTTAGAGAATAATCGTGTGGCTTTGGAAAAGAAAAATATTAATGTCAATTCTAGAGTAAATATGCATAGCAAGTATATCGAAAAGCGAGAAAACCTTTTGTTTTACATTCAACAAGAGCTAGACACTTTGCCATTGTTCGATATTAGCCAACGATTAGATGAACTTTTAGCGAAAGCAAAGACAGAGCGTAAAAATATTTCAGATAAAAGAAATAAAGTTTTCATTTGTTACAATCGCAATAATACTGATTATAAAGATGATATAAAACGATATTTCAAACCATTTTTGCCAGCAGATGCTGTTTGGTGCGACGATAATATTAAGGCCAGCGAGGTTTGGAGCGATGAAATATATGAGGCTATTAGCGAAACGAAAGTAGCTATTTTTTTGGTCAGCACCGACTTTTTGGCTTCCGATTTTGTGATGGATAAAGAAGTACCGACCATTTTGAAAGCAGTTGAAAAAGGACACACCATACCGCTTTTTATCATTTTAGAACCTTGTTTATTTACAGATATTCCAGCTTTGAGCAAATACCAAACCGTAAATCCACCAACGCAAGCAATAAGCCAGATGGACGAAAACGAAAAGAAAGCTTTGTTTGTTAATTTGGTAAGGCTGACGAGGGAGGTTTTGAATTATGGGAATGAGTAAATCTAAACGAATTTAGATAAAAATTCTACTCATTTAAAATACAATTTTGTATATTTATGGTATTAGAAAATTTAATACCATAAAAAAACAAAATGAAATTAATAAATAAAACAATTGAACCAACCAAACACAAAGAATTTTTACATCTTTATGCTCAAAAAATGGATTGTAGTGTGGAAGAAGCAGAATCATATTTATACGGTTTTGTTGAGACAATATATGATTTGATGAAGAAAAAATCAAGTATAACCATTCGAAATTTTGGTAAGTTTTATATTGCAGAAAAGCGAAATTCAACCATTTTTAAATTTAATCCATCTCAAAAAATGAAAGCAATCATTGGTTGGTCGTCAGGCTATAAAGGTAAAATTTGATAAAATAAAAACCGCCCAATAGTTGAATATATAACTATTGGGCGGTTTTTATTTTGCAGAAAAATGATTACTAGCGTCCTAATTTTTTACGCATATTAATCAACGTTTTTTCTACTACGTCTTGCGTATTTTTGTTTACTTTTCCTGTAACACCCCAAAGTGAAATATCTGGGTCGTTATACACTTCGTAAGTAATTTTAATGGTATTGTCGGCATTCAATTCAAAAAGCCAAAGGCCATTAAAATCAGTCACTCGCACATAGTCAGTTTTCGCCACATAAGTAGGTGCGTTCGACATTCGCAAAGCTACCGAAGTTGCTGTTTTTTTCATCACAATTTTCGATGATAAATCTCTGTCGCTAAGTGGTGCACCTTCGTTTACGGTATAGATATAAAACTCATAGCTATCGTTGTCGTCCAACAAGTTTTGCGGAATAGTATTGCCATTTCCTTTCGGAGCTTTCAATGTCGCACTATTTGTGTTGTGCATCCATTTCGGATATTCGCCTACTTTGCACATCAGTTTCGTGATAGCGTCTTGTGTTACATCAAGCGTCATTGTGCCACGAAAAGTTTTATAATCCTTTCCAGCTTCTTGTTTAGATTTCACGACAACACCATTTTTACTGCTTTCTGTTTCCCAGCCACCTGCCGAAGCAAAGTTGAAGCTCATGAATAATGCAAATAATAAAATGCTGCTAATTTTGCCTACTGTTTGTAATTTCATTTTTTGTATTGTTTTTTAGTAACTATTTACGTTTTTTGAAAAAGAAATTTGTATTTTTTCTAAAGAGTAACGGCCTATTAGACTAAGCTGGTTTTGCAAAGTTAAAATTTGAGGGTGTGTTTTATATTCTTTCTAACAAAAATTTGTATGAATACATATCAATATTACACCGATTAGCACTTTCATATTTTTCAAGCTCTTCGCCTCTTATTACTGGTCTATTATCTCTATTTAAGCCTAACCATTTAATAGTTTCTGTTGCCCTCGCTTGCTCTGCTATATCTCTCAATGGATTAGACCGAATTTCATAGGTTTCCCAATTGATTTCAAACCAATAATCGA
The DNA here is from genome assembly GCA_049613665.1 of Chitinophagales bacterium. Taxonomy (GTDB): domain Bacteria; phylum Bacteroidota; class Bacteroidia; order Chitinophagales; family UBA2359; genus JBMZCV01. Next base: position 37,603 of record JBMZCV010000001.1, read on the forward strand.
AATCATATTCTAATGTATCTGGCTTTAGAGGTTCAATATCTGGATATTTACTGCCTTTATACTCTTGACATTGATAGCAAGCTAAAAATAAATTTGTCCATTCAAAAGCCATTTTTTTATAAACAGATTTTGGTTTAAAATGGTCTATACTCGGTTTTCCTCCTCCTTTTACTAAAGGTCTTATTTCGCAATAAGCACAACGTTTATCAAAAACAATAGTTAAAGTTTCTGTTAAAATATGCTCTACTTTTCGATTTTTGTATTGATGCCAATTCCAATATTTAGGTTTTGTTTTTCTTTTTTCGATAAAATCGACTGTCCATTTTTCCGCTTTTTCTACCAAACAAATAGGTTTATCCACCTTATTTCTATCTACTTTGTTCATAATTCAAAGGCTTTTCCTGTTTGTCGTTCCATTTGTCTCAATTCACGAGCAATAATTACTTGTACTTCTTCATTCTTTTTGAGCAAACGCCTAATAGTTGTTTTAAACTTTTTCATTTCTTGCGGTGTTGCTGTTGAAAGTTTGACTTTTCGCAACAACTCATAAAACTGCTTAAAATCTTCTTCGGTTTCGTAGCTGAAAAACTTATTTTTACCATCGAAAAACATATTATAGATGCTTTTCATGCTCAAACCAGTTTCAATATCCTTTTCTTCCACTTGAATTGTACCATCTTTCACGTCTAGCAACAAAGCTCTGAAACCTTCTGCTGATTGCAAAGAAAATAAATTGTGTGTTGTCAAAATAAATTGAATATTGCGAAAATCTCGCTTCAATTGCCATAATAAACGACGCTGCCAAACAGGATGCAAATGTCTATCAAACTCATCAATAATAATTACGCCTTTCGCTTCGGCAAACAGCTTTTTAGGCGTAGGTACTTCCTTAAAAATGTTGTTTCTACTCGCTATAATTTTGACAATAATATCAGTCATCAGCAAAATATGGTCTCGGTAGCCTTCGCTCAAATGTCTGGTTTTTAGCTGATTTTTATTGATGTCTTCAAAAAAGAAATTTAAGTTGTCTTGTTGCAAATAAATGCGTTCTTTCTCTTCAATCAAACTCAAATAGTTATTAATTGTATCTTTGATTAAAGCGACAAAAGCAGCTATTATTTTGTTTTTATTCTGAGGATTATCAATGTACATTTTTTCTAAAATCACAATTGGGTCATAGAAATTATCAGAAGAATTTGTAAAAATAGAGCTAGTCGAATAGCTTTTTGCATTTCCTTCTATGATTTGTTGTACGATTTTTGAATGGTCAAGTTTTGGCTCTGTATCAAGATTTACACCATAAGATAATAACAATTTTTGAGGGTGTGGCGTGCGTCTTTCTTCGTTTAGCTCATTACTGAAAATATAGGCTTTACGATATTCCTCTCCCCAAAAAATGCTAACTTCTGCATTTTTTTTGCCAAAATGAATATAGGAATCCAACTCATTTGATTTATCGTCATTGTGGCGTGGCAGCAAACCGAGTGTGATTGCTTGCAAAATAGAAGTTTTGCCCAAGCCATTTCGCCCAAGAATGATATTGATACGTTCCGAAACATTAAAATTCAACTGCTGAAATAGCTTGAAGTTCTTAATTTGTATCTTACTGATTTTGTCTGCACCGTTCCAAACTTCTTTTATTTCTATATCTTCTTCGCCTATGTAGGCTAGTAAGTTATCTACTAAAAACTTACGGTCTTTATGAAAATAAAAGTGTTCGCCTGCTTCCTTGTGTTTTAATAGACTATTATAATTTATTTTTATTTTTTCATCAAAATTTTCGGCTTTGGGAAACAGTAAATAACGATAAACATCTTTAACTTGTGCATTAATGATAAATTGTTCAATAGACTTTCGTAAAGCCAACAATAGTATTTTTCTTTCTTCTTCTTTTTTGCCAAAAATAAAAATTGCAACCTGTAAAACTAATGTATCCCATGCTTCTTGCATTTGAGATGCAATAATAGCATGAGTATCTTGCAATTGAATAAAAATAAAGCCCTCCTTTTGGTTTCTAATAGTATAATTTCCACTATTTAGTTTAAACATATCCAAAATACTCTTTTGCTCTGAATCCTCATCACAAAAACCATAAATAAAGTCGGTAGTATGAATTGGATTATTTTTAAAATCCAGCCCTACTAATTTTGTTAATTTATAAATATCAGAAGGAATAATAGTAATTAAATTATCATCAAGATTTAAAGTTTTGAGATTATGAAGTGTAAAAAACTCTAAAGGTAATTCAGTTAATTTATTATTTGATAAATCTAATATTTCAAGTTGTATTAATTCAAATAATGGTTTTGGTAAAGTTGAAAAATTATTGAATTTCAAAACAAGTTCTTTGATTTCTTTAAACTTGTCTAAGTCTGAAAAAACTTGAATATTTAATTCAGTTAAAACTAAACATTTCACTTTTCTTAAATGAAATAAAAAAGTTGGCATTTTTAGTATAGGTTCACGTCCAATATGAACATCAATAAGGCTTGATAATTCAGTTAAGCTTTCTGGAAATTCAATAATATTATTGTTAAAAAAAGTGATAGATGTCAATTGTTTTATTTTAGAAATGCTAAATAATATTTGCTCCAAGTTACAAGCATGAAAATGAACTTTATACAAATTTTTTAATTCAATAATAGAATCTAGAATCTCATCAATAAAGTCAATATTATCAAAAAAAATACTTTCGATATTTTCTAATTCAATAATTCGATTCCATATATCTGTTGTAATTTGTCCATTTGCTAAATTAATGCTTTGCCTTCCTTGTTCTTTTGCCTCTTCTATTCTTTTTAAAATACTTTTACTCATACTATTTCCTTAATAAAAAATTTAACTATTTGTTTTTTTATCTAAGTTAGAATTATAAGCCTTAAAAAATGTCGTTTAACTTCATGCCTACCGCTTATCATTCGAGATTGCTTCACATTTTTTCACTATGTTTAAAATGTTCGCAATGACAAATAGTCGGTATTTTTGTTTTAAACATTATTTCATTTTATGCTAATGACTTGTCATAAAAATTGGGAGACTACAATTCCAATTTGGTTAAGATAAAAAATATCTTTTAATGCTGAAATGTAATTTATAAGTTATTTTTCAGATAAACAAGAAATGAAATGTTATTTTCTTGTGAAAAAAGCAAAACCACACAAAACCGCTTTTTTCTAAAAAACAGTTTTGCATGGTTTTTACATTAGTTGTTGGTGAAAACACACAACAACGGCAGAAATTTATATCATTTTAAATCGTCAATTCTACTTCCTCTTTCGTTTTCGTTGTTTTTTTGCGTTTGTCGAAAGCAAAAGAACTGATTCTATCCATCATCAAATACATCACAGGAATGATAACAAGCGTTAGGAAAGTCGCAAAGGTAAGACCGAAAATTACTGTCCAAGCCATCGGCCCCCAGAAAATAGCATTGTCGCCACCGAAATAAATTTGAGCATCAAAATCGGCAAGTAGCGTAAAAAAGTTGATATTCATACCTGTGGCAAGCGGCATCAAACCCAAAACCGTTGTGATGGCTGTCAAAAGTACAGGTCGCAAACGCTTGCTTCCTGCCTCCACAATCGCATCAACAACTTGTGCTTTCGTTTGGCTTTCGTCATCACTCAAGCCAAGTGTTAAACGCTGTCGATTTCGCACCAAGTTGGTGTAATCTATGAGTACAATCGCATTGTTTACGACCACTCCAGCCAGCGAAATAATACCGATACCTGTCATGATGATAATAAAATCCATGCGGAAAATAGAGTAGCCCAAAAATACGCCTATCGTACTGAAAAATACCGACATCACGATAATAATTGGCATCGCCACCGAGTTGAATTGCGTCACGATAATCAAGAAAATCAAGAATACGGCTACCATCATTGCTGTTCCTAAAAACGCCATTGATTCCTGTTGTTCTTCCTGCTCGCCTGTAAATTTGAGGTCGTAGCCTTCTGGCATTTCATAGTCAGACAACATTCCTTTGTATTGCAGCACGATATCCGCACCATTTGCGTCTTCTGTTACATTAGAATAAATTGTTACTACTCTATTCAAATCTTTACGTTTCACAGAGCCATAAGTAGAAGCATATCGCACATCGGCCACCGCAGAAATAGGAATTTGCATCAGTTTACCTTGATTATTTCTGAATGTCACCTTCTGATTCATGATTTTTGGCAAATCATAACGGTTTTCTTCGCCAAAACGCAACTGAATTGGATAGTCATCTTCGCCATCTTTGAATTTCGAAATTTCTTTTCCAAAAATCGCAGTACGCATTGTTCCAGCTATTTGCGAAGTCGAAAGTCCAAAACGTCGTGCTTTGTCTCTATCAATATCAATCAATAATTCTGGCTTGCCCGATTCAAGGTCAATTTTGAGTTCCTCGACACCTTGCACATCTTGCTCATTCAAAAATTTACGCACTTCGTCAGCTTGTGCCAGTAAGGTAGCGAAATTTTCGCCGCTAATTTCGATATTGACAGCAGGGCCTGTTGGTGGGCCATTAGAGTCTTTTGCTACTACAATTTGAACTCCCGGATAGCCTGTCACAGCTTTTCTAATGGCTTTCATGGCATCGGTAGTAGAAAGTCCATTTCTAAATTCATATTCCAAAAACGAAACGGTCACACGGCTTTTATTTGGCGAAGAGCCTTGTTGTGGCCCAGCATTTGGGTCAGATGTTCCCTCTCCTACTTGTCCCATGACAGCCTCTACAATGCTCTCATAAGGTTTCAGAGCCGTTATGATTTCTTTTTCTATTTCTTGCGTAAAAGCATTGGTTTTTCCAATATCTGTTCCAATAGGTTGCTCAATGAAAACAAATACATTGCTCGGTTCATTGGCAGGAAATAAATCTATTCTAAGCCCCGAATTTGTCAAAAGATTGATAGAACCAACCATAAGAGCAATCGTTGCGGCAAAAAATACGATAGGCAAAAATCCTGTTAAGGCAAAACGCACGAAAGCACGATAGCCACGCTCTAACAATGGCAATACATAAGCTTGAAATAAAACGGCTAAAGGACTTAAAATATAAGTATTGAACAAAGTAAAGCTACCAAAAAAGCTTAACAAACTGCCCAAAGCACGTCGATTTGCACTATCTCCGCCAGAAGTATATAAGTAAACGCCCAAAACAATGAAAAATAATGACCATAAAATTGTTTTTACATGGTTTGTTTTTTCATCTGGGTCATCAATTTTCATGAATACAGAAGTCAATACTGGATTGATAACTAAAGCCACAAATAGCGATGATGCTAACACAATAATCAGCGTAATAGGCAAATATTTCATAAATTCACCCATGATAGAATTCCAAAATAATAAAGGTAAAAAGGCGGCCAAAGTGGTTGCAGTAGAAGAAATAATTGGCCAAGCTACCTCACCCACACCTTGTTTTGCAGCATTGATAGGCGAATGGCCTTCGTCCATGAAGCGATATATATTTTCGACCACCACAATACCATTATCCACCAACATTCCGAGTGCGAGAATAAGCGAAAACAAGACCATGATATTTAGGGTTACGCCAGAAACGCCCAAAATGAGAAAGCCCATAAACATACTCAAAGGAATGGCGACACCAACAAATAGAGCGTTTCGCATACCTAAGAAGAACTGCAATACTAATACTACCAAAATCACACCTGCCACAATACTATTGTTCAAGTTGGCAAGCATACTTCTCGTCATTTTCGACTGGTCATTGAGCAATTGCACTTTTATTTCTTTTGGCAATTTGCTTTTTTTGGCTTCTGTAACAATGTCTTTTATCTTAGAAATGGCTTCCAATAAGTTTTCGCCACTTCGCTTTTTGATGTCCAACATCACTACTGGCATCGTATTGGAACGTGCATAGCTTGTTCGGTCGGCATAGCCAAAATTGACAGTTGCTACATCACGAAGGTAAACGATATTTCCGCCTTGATTAGAAATAATAATGTCTAACATATCGTCGATATTCGCAAACTCGCCCACGATACGCACATTTCGTCTAACGCCATCGCTCAAAATATCGCCACCAGAAATAGTCGCATTTTCATAAGAAACAGCATCTTCAATATCTCTAAAACTCAACTTCCGAGCTTCCAATTTATAATTATCGACACTAATACTTACTTCTTTTTCTGGCACACCTCGAATATCGGCTGCCGAAATTTCCGACAATTTTTCAAACTCTTCTTGCAAATATTCTGCATATTCATTGAGTTTGTCAATATTATCTACACCTGTAACATTTACATTCAAGATAGGCATATTGCTAAAGTCCATCTCAAAAATGTTTGGGTCGGCAGGCAAATCGTTGGGCAAATCTGGTTTTGCTCTATCTACTGCATCTTTCACATCTAATAATGCTTCTGATGCTGGCATATCGAGGTCAAACTCCACGACAATCGTGCTATAATCTTGAATACAAGTCGCTTCTATTTTTTTAACGCCTGTAATTGTGTTTAATTCTTTTTCGATAGGCCGAGATACCAATGTTTCCATATCTAGCGGCGAGTTGCCAGGATATGGCGTACCTACATAAATGGTCGGCAACACGATTTCTGGAAAGCTCTCTTTTGGCATCGTGACATAAGAACCCCAGCCAAGAAGGACGATAAGAAAAATAATGACAAAGACGCTTGTTTTGTTATCAACGGCTAAACTCGACAAGCCAAATTCACGAACAATTTGGTTTTGTGAATCGTTTTTTTCTGACGAATTGCTCATATTATTTGTTGTTTATTGTTTTTTTGTATGTTTTTTTGCTTAAAAAGATAGTTTTAAAGCTTTTCTATTTGGGCCAATTTTCACGCCTTTCAAATTAGAAAGGTCTATAACAGCACCATGTAAGATAAATATTTCGTAAAATTTCTGATAATCATTTCCCCAATAAATCATGGCACAAGCCATAGGTGCTCCTTTGCCTGTATCTTTTCCGTTTTCCAAAAATTTTAGGCGTGTATCATATAAAAAGCAAATAGCATCTGCTTTTCCAAATACACTTTGCTTCCAGTGTCCTGTATTTGTTGCAACAGGCACGAGTGCTAGAATTTCATTATCATAATTCATTCTAGTTAAAGCACACTTGGTCAACCAATTTTTGATAGTTGTGCCTCGCTCTCTATCTGCTCCATAAGGTGGATTAACGTAAATTGTTTTGTGATTCCAATCTTCTTTTAAGCCATCTTTTGGCAAACGAATTTCAACTTCGGCTTGAACAATAGAAAACTCATTGGAACAAGGATCAAAATCTATCTTTCCATCAAACATTTTTTTTACTGCATTCACATATTTTTGAGGAGTTCCCCAAGTTTGACTTTTTGAATTTACGGTTCGGCCTGCACTCATAGTATTGTATTCCAGTTTTTTGAACTTAATTTTAATAGTTCTTCTTTTAGCTCTTGAAGCGTTTTTTGTTGAGGTGTGATGATATTAAACCACTTTTCTATTTCTTCTTTTTTACTAGAAAAATATTGTAATAGCAAATTATTAGCTTCAAAATCAATTTTAGTTTTTGTAAAAACATTCCTTTTCTTATTCGCTGTGTAGCTTCTCAAAAAAGCATTTTTTACTGCTAAAAATTCTTTTTTAGGATTTAAAATCAAATCATCTATAAATTGAGCTAAACCTGCATCGGTTAAAAAAATTAGCCAATCATACGATTCGGCCAATACTTTTAATTCTTTATTGTGATTTTCGGCTGTAAACCAATTTCCATGATTACTAACTACTCCTACTGTAAGAATAAATTTTTTCAATAATTCTCTATCATTGCTATCTATGATTTCTTCCATCAATTCAACATAAGGCTTAATATATGGTTGATTATTAGATTTATAAATAAGTCCGTATTTTTCGCCTGTATCAGTTCTTATTTTTTGAAGAGAAGAAGCAGTACGAGCCACATAAGCACCTTGTTTAGCTTTTTCTATGGTTTGTGGGCCTTTTTTGTGGCCTTCTTCAACACCAACTCGCTTACATTCAAACATAGCATACGATTTTTGGTGCTGTTCAAAAACATCTAAGTGATATGCTGTACTATCAGCAGTAGCAATACTTGTCATTAAGTATGAAATATCAGAAATTCCAATAGTACAAGCATTACGCAATACATTATGTATATCTAGCAAAGTATTGTTTTTCTTCAAAAAATTGCTAGTATCAATATCCAAACTTTTCAATATTTTGTGTGCTGTTAAAGATTTTCCATCATTTTCTAAAATGACTTTTTGTTCTTGAAGAATCGGATGCAAAGTATATTCAACATTATGTGAAATATCATTATTCCCATATTCTAAAAGTTTTCTTTCAATCGAAAGAGAATTATTAAAGCCCCATTCTTTAAGCAAATAATACGTTATTATTTCTACTAATGTACCTAATGCTCTACCTGCTGCTTTTTTCTTATCTTTAGTATAATGAAAGACCTCTTTACCTAAAGCATTTTGCAATTTATCTATTGATGCGTAAGCCATATTTTAATATCTATGTTTATACTGAAAAATGAATTTCATTTTTCAGTATATTTTTTATTAACTATTTCTCAAAAAACGACAACACGAGCCATTGTTTGGTGTTATTACCAATAACTAGACAAGCTCATAATATCATGTTATCGTTCATAACTTATTCGTGATAACACCAACAAGGGCATAAAATATTTCGCATCTACGATGCTTTCATTTTTTATAGAAAAAATTACTCCACTACCTTAATAGGGTCGCCATTATTAACCATTCGATAGCCTTCTGTGATAATTTGCTCATCGCCTTTCAAACCCTCTTCTACATAAGTTTCGCCATCATTGTCGGCACCAATCACGATATTGACACGCTTGGCGATTTTCTTTTCTGGTTTGTCGCCATCTGCCACGATATACACATAATCGCTTTCCATATCGTTTAGTATCAAGTTGGTAGGCACGATTACAGCATTTTTCTTACTAAATTCTTTAATTTCTATCATCGCCATCAAGTTCGGTTTTACCTTGCCACCTTTGCTCGAAATACCGATTTCTACGCCAAAAGTACGATTAGAAGGGTTTATCGTACTCGAAATTTTGCTAATACGGCCATTCTGTTCCATTTCCAAAGCAGGAATAGTAATTTTGACACGCTCGCCACGCTTCACATTTTTCAGATAATTTTCTGGAATATCTGCTGTTACTTGCACACTTGCAGTATTGAGCATTCTCAAAATTGGTGAGCCTGCACCTGCCATTTCGCCTTGCTTTACCATTACTTCTTCTACAACTCCATTGTCGGGAGAATAAAAACTCGTTTTAGACATTTGTGTACGCAAAGTAGCCATATTTTTTTGCAAAGTCTCTACTTGATTTTTTGCTTGTATCAACTCTAATTCAGAGCCTATTTTTTGACTCCATAACTTCTGACGGCGGCTATATACATCTTGTGCCAAATTCATTGCCGTTTGCAATTCCGACATGTTACTTTGCATCATGGCATCATCTGTCGTACCAATAAGCTGGCCTTTCTTTACATAATCGCCTTCTTTTGCATTTAAAGTTTTGATGCGGCCACCTGTTTCAGAACTCACTACAAAATCGCCTTTTGTCGTAACAGTACCTTGAAACTCAGAAAACTGCTCAAAGTTTTTGCGGTCAATTTGTGTCACCGACACCATACGCCATTTTTTCTGTTCTTCTTTTTTCTTAAAGTTTGGGTCTAATGCCAGCAATTGTTTTTCCAATTCTTTGACTTCATACTGCATTTTGCCCACTTCAGTACGCTTATCATTCAAGCGTTTTTCCAAAATAGCCTTACGCATTTCTGGCGTTTTAGGTTCATCACTTTTTGCTTCGCCTCCGCAGCTATACAAGCTAAAAGCCATGATTATCAAAGCAGTAAATATTGAAATTTGTTTTATATTATTCATGAGTTGTTGTTTTAAAACTTGTTCATAATACCTCCAACAAGGGCGTTAAAAATTACCTTTTTGTCATTGCGAGCTTGCGTAGCAATCTAATCATACGTCAAAGCCTACAAAATATCGTTTAACTTCTTTTCTGCCGCTTATCGTTCGGGATAGCTTCCTTTCTTTCACTTTGTTCAAAAGATGTTCGCTATGACAAAAGTCGTTTTTTATTAGTAATTTTCGTTTTAAATATTTTGTTAATAAGCTCCTAAAGCTTTATCTAAATTCGTTTTGGCTACTACCAAATCATACAAAGCACTGATATACAAGCCTTGCGTTTCGGTCAAAGAGCTTTCTGCCTGATTGACTTCGAGGCTAGAACCGATGCCTTCTTTATATTTGATAAGTGTTACGTCATAAATTTTTTGTGCCAAATCAATATTTTTCTGCTGACTTTGCAACTGACTAAAAGCATTGATATAACTTTTTTGAGCATTGACGACTTCCAAACGGATGCTTTCTTGCATGAGGCTATGTGTATTAAAAGCCTGTTGTTGTGAAGTATAACGCTGTTCTAATTGTGACCTTTTTTGAAAACCATCAAAAATCGGAATATTCACTTGCAAGCCCACTAAGCCAGAAGGAATCCATTGTTCGCCTTTCCAAACCTTTAAATTGTTGCTCTGAAATGCAAATTGGTAAGAGAAAAAAGCTGCCACGGTTGGCAAATATTGAGCTTTAATTTGCTGAATATCCAAGTCACGAAATGTATTTTGAATTTCAGTCAGCTTCACTTCTACTCTATTTTCGAGAGCCGTGCTTTGCAAGCCTAGCACATCTGCTGTGATTTCTTGCTCCGCATTGTCGATATAATCTTCGAGCGTGTCGCTAAGTGTTATTTCCTTGTCTAGCGGCAAACCCATTTGAAATTTCAATAAATTTGTGGTCAGCACAACTGCACGTTTTGTATTGTCTATTTGCGTTTGGAGGTTTGCCAACGACAATTTTAATCTATCTACTTCTAGCTCTTCCACAAAGCCATTTTCGAAAAGCTGTGTCGTTTCAAACAAGACTTTATCCAAAATATCGGTATTAGATTCGAGTACAGCAACGTTTTTGTCGGCTACTAAAACCGCAAAATAAGCCTCCGCAATACCATTTTTAATATCTTGCTCGCTTTGCATAGCCGATTTTTGGGCTCGTTCCACAAACATTTGAGCCGCTTTCAAACCTAGCAAATAGCTACCATCAAATACTAATTGCGATACTTCTATGCCTGCTGAAAGGCTATTTTTTGTACCAAAAGTTAGTTTTTGAAACTCTGGAACAGCTCCTTCTGGCGGCTGCAAAACAGGCAAAAAACCAATTCCATCTGTTGTTACAGGGTCGGTAGGGTCTGGCAGATAGCCACCTGCATCGAAATAAAGCGTATCGGCACCGCCAAAAGCGTCGGACGGCACTAGCGAAGCAGGCAATGTTACGTTGTAGTTGTAGCCCAAAGACGCATTTACTTGTGGCAAACCTACTGCTTTTACCTCATTGACTTGCCCACGAGCCGCTTCAATATCGAGTCGTGCGTTTTTGACATTTAAATTGTGTTGCACAGCATGTTCTTGTGCTTCTTTTAGGCTAAAAGTCATGCTGCCTTCGCTGTTTTCGGTCGGTATTTCGGCTGCATCTTGAGCCATGAGTAGCGGCGAAAACAAAAACGATAGCATAACCATTGTTGCTAAAATGCTTTTAGTTTTACTTAACATATTGGTTGTTTTTGATTGTAGCTAAGTTATCTCGCAGATACTGCATACCTTTTTCGGAAGCAATGCCATAAATATGGTATTTCAGCAATTCGATATAAATATCTGCGGCTTGATATTGTTGAGTATTAAAAATGTCGGTTTCAAGAAATATTTTGGAATGGTCGATATAGAAGCGAGCGATAAGTTCGGGTTTGAGGTTTTGCCGATATAAGCCTTCGGCCATACCTTGCTCAATGTTTTGCAATACGGTAGTGTAAATAAACTCGGTGCGATGTTTTTCGAGCATTTGCCACGATTCTCTATAATATTTTTGGAGGTCATAGACAAGGCTTGGGCGGTGCATTTGTTGCAGTTTTAGATAGACAAAGTTGCCTATTTCGACCATTTCGTCGATAGCGTTTTTGTCGGCATCAAAAATTTTGGTCACAAAAGCACGTTCCATATCAAGGTGTCGTTGCATACCTTTGTTCACTAAATCGGCCTTGTTGTCGATATATTGGTAGAGGGTTTTTTTGGACATACCCATGTTGCGTGCAATGTCGTCCATAGACACGCTGCGAATGCCGTATTTTGCAAAAAGCTGTAAGGAGTGTTCTAGTATTTTTTCTAATGTCGAGTTCATCAATCTTTTTAAGTTATAGCCGCAAAGGTATATCAAAAACATTGGAAACGCAAAAAAGTTTTAAAGTTTCCTAAGTTTTTATCATAAAAATATTTGTCGTATTTGTGTGTTTTTGGTTTGGTGGCTTGTGTAAGCTTTTTTGTGGAAGTAGTAATGAATGTTCTCAAATATTTGTTTTCTATTAGCTTTTCTTAATAAGTTAGTATTTTGCTAAAAAAAACTTAATTATAATTTTATTAGTATAACATTTGATAGTATAAATATTTTCTTTGAATTAACAATTTTTAAGCTTAGATTTGTAAAAACTTAAAAATATCAAAACTTTATTACAAGATATGAGCAAGTTGTTTACTTATGTTAGTTTATTTAGCGGTGCAGGTGTTGGTTGTTATGGATTTAAACAAGAAAATTTTAAATGTATAGCAACTAATGAAATTTTAAGTAAAAGACTCAAAATTCAATTACACAACAATAAATGTAAATATGATACAGGATATTTGAATGGAGATATTACCAATTTAGAAATAAAACAAAAATTATTTAATGAAATCAAATTTTGGAAAAAAAACCATAATATAAAAAATGTTGATATAATTATTGCAACCCCTCCTTGTCAGGGAATGTCTGTTGCAAATCATAAAAAAAAGAATGAAATAGTTAGAAATTCATTAATAGTAGAATCAATTAAAATAGTAAAAAATATACAACCTAAATTTTTTATATTTGAAAATGTACGGTCTTTTCTAACCACAATATGTACTGATGTTGATAATATAGATAAATCTATTGAAGAAACGATAAATAATAATTTAGCTGGACATTATAATATATTAGCTAAAATTATAAATTTCAAAGAATATGGTTCGCATTCTAGTCGTACAAGAACTTTAGTCATTGGAGTAAGAAAGGATATTCACAATATTACTCCTTATGATATTTTTCCGAAAAAAGTTCAAGCAAAAACATTGAGAGAATTAATAGGACATTTACCAACTTTAAAAGAGATGGGGGAAATTTCAAACGATATTTTCCACTCATTTAGAAAGTTCAATTTAAGAATGTTACCTTGGATAGAAAATTTAAAAGAAGGAGAATCAGCTTTTGACAACAAAGACCCTCTTAGAATCCCTCATAGGATTATTAATGGAAATATTGTTTATAATCAAAGTAAGAATGGTGACAAATATGCTCGATGGTACTGGGATAGAGTAGCACCTTGTATTCATACTCGAAATGATATTTTATCAAGTCAAAATACTATTCACCCACAAGATAATAGAGTTTTTTCCATTCGTGAAATTATGAAAATGCTGTCAATTCCTGATAGTTTTGAATGGTCAAATATAGAAACTAAACAACTCAATAAACTTTCATTAGAGGATAAAAGAAAGTTTCTAAAAAAAGAAGAGTTAAATATCAGGCATTGTTTAGGAGAAGCAGTGCCTACTGCCGTATTTGCAAATATTGCACTAAATATTAAAAATGCTTTAGAACAAAAGTCATTAACACTTCCTAAAATTAACAGAATCATTTTAAAATATAAATTATTTGAGATTAACAATTTAATTACTTTCATAAAAAAAAATATTGCAGTCCTTTCACTAAGTAACTTATATTCAATTGCGGAGTTAGCCAATTCAAAAAGACAAGATACAGCGGCTTATTTTACAAGGAAAGATATTGCTTATTCAGTAGTAAAAAGTTTGCCATCTCTAAAAAAGAAAAAAACAATTAAAATTTTAGAACCTGCTGTTGGTATCGGGGTATTTATACCACTTCTAATAAAAAAATATGAAAACACAAAAAACGTTATAATTGATATTTGTGATATTGACAATAATTCTTTAAAAATACTAAACATAATTATAAACAACATAGGTGTTCCTTCTAATTTTACAATTAATTTAGTAAATAAAGATTTTTTATTATGGAATATACAAAATAGATATGATATTGTGCTTGGTAATCCTCCCTATAAGAAAGTTATAAAACAAAAACAATTATTAGCTCAATATAAATCAAGTCTTTATAATACTAATACCAATAATTTATTTGCTTTTTTTATAGAAAAGGCAATTAAGATTAGCAGATTTGTATCTTTTATTGTTCCTAAAAGCCTAATTAATAGCCCAGAATTTAATAAAACTAGAGATTTAGTTTTACAACATAATCTAAAAAAAATCTGTGACTATGGTGAAAAAGCTTTTCGAGGAGTAAAAATAGAAACCATTAGTTTTTTGTTAGATACAGCTAAAAGTTTTGACAATAAGATTATTGTTGAAAGTTACATTAACAATTATTATTTACAACAACAAAAAAAATATATTTTTTCTAAAGATTTTCCTTATTGGTTAATATATAGAAATAAAATTTTTGATAAAACTGTTTCTAAAATGCGTTTAGGTATATTTTCAAGTTTTAGAGATAGACAAATTACCAAAGCCAATCTAAAAAAAGAAGGTCTAATAAGAGTTCTTAAAGCTCGCAATATAGGTAATAATGAGATTAACAATTTAGATAATTATGATTGTTATATAGATGATTATGATAAGTATAGTGTAGCTAAATTTCTTAATAAAACAGATATAGTTTTAGTTCCTAATTTAACTTATTATCCAAGAGCAGCTTTTTTACCTAAGAATACAATTGTTGATGGTTCTGTTGCCTTATTAATTTTGAAAGATGGCGAACAAAAACTCACTAAAGAAGATTTAGATTTTTATAGCAGTAAAGAATTTGAAATGTATTATCGAGTTGCGAGAAATTATGGCACTCGCTCATTAAATATAGATAATAATTCTGTTTATTTCTTTGGTATTCTTAAATAAAATTAATATATGTTAGAAAAAATAAAACAACATTTAGAAAAATTTACTTTTGATATTAAAGTAAGCAGGGATAGTAGATTTACTGACCAAAAAGTCATTCCTGATGTACTCTCTGCTGTTTCAGAATGCGTGCTTGAATACATACAGGAAAATAAAAATATGCCTTTTAGTAAAACTGATATTTGGAAATCGAATTTTGCAAATGATACTATCATGGATGTTTTTAGTAAGCCTAACTTAAAAAATGCAGACAATGAATATAATAAGTTTTTTGCACAACCATTAAAAGCTCTAGCTGCTGCAAAAATATTGCATGAAACCAAACGAAAAAAAACTAATATTTATACTGTAAATGAATACGAAATATTATCATATATTGCTAAAAGAGAAAGACATGCTTTAAACTTTCTCAATTTATATTTAACAAAAGTTTTAGAAGATAGCAATATTTATCAAGAATTTGAGCTTTTTTTTAAGTGCCAAGACAAAACAACTTTTAAAAATTTAAGAAAGACCCTATTCACTTTTTACCACACAAATACAAACATAAAAGGTAAATATGAACCACCTCGTATCTTCAACAAAATAATAAATATTTTAGCTTACAAAAGAAAATCTAAAGGTTCAATTAAAGGGCAACTTTCAAAAAATATTATTTCTATTGAAGAAATAAGGTATAATAAAGTAAATTGGAGAGATTTTAACAAAGATAAAAATTTAACCCGAGAAGAATACAAAACAAAGTTTGAAGAGAAAATTAATACTAACAATGCTAATCAATATTATCTCTATAATATTAAAAAAGCAAAAAGCTTCGTTAAAAATTTACATCCATATAGTGAAATACATAGATTTGAAGCTTACCCAGCAACCCAAGCACATCATATTTTTATGCAAAGTGAATTTCCTAATATAGCAGATTTACCAGAAAATATTATTGCATTAACTCCCAATCAACATTATTATTATGCCCACCCTAATAATAATACTAAGTATGTTGATGAGTATTATTTAATTATCTGTTTGCTTGCAAAGCTAGATTCTATTGAGATAAACTTTAGAGAAAATAAAGAAGATTATTCTTTAAAAGATTTTATAAAAGTCTTAAATATAGGTTTTTCAACAAATCACTTTAAAACTACCATGAACTATGAAAAATTAAAACATGAAATTGTTAAACTTACTTATTCAAAATAACATTATTTTATCTGTTCATTACCAATAAGTAAAAGAAATTTAATTTTTAGACCAAACCCCCATTAAAATAACGTCTATTGGCCTGAGTTATTTATTTTTCGTTACTAAGCTGCTTTTCTTACAAATAATAATACTCAAAAAAATAAGCGGTAGGAAGAAAACAATTTACTACAAATTATTTTCTTCCTTCACTTATTTTTTTCCAACAAAAGAAAACGAATATTAATCCTCCTTTGTTATATTCCCTTTTTCCTCTGTTGTTGTATCTTCCGTTTCATCTTGCTGCGTCACCTTTCGATTAAACTCATCTAGCTCTGCCAAACTATTGTCATACGCTGGGTTCATATTGTTTAAAGCTCTCAAACTATCATGCACAAACTTTGTATAAGTCATCGCATCTATGCCTGCTGCCATAGCCGTATCGTTCAATATTTCTGATGCTTCTTTTATCACATCAAAAATAGCTTCCAACTTTTCGTGATGCTTCAAAACAGCATCAAAATCATTGGCCATAAACATACGAGGCATCACGGACTCATACTGCTTGCCTTTTCTATTTGCCAAATGAGCATAAGCCAACCGACGTGATCCCATTGTTCTACTTCGAAAACGCTCTTCTAACGAGAGTTCTATTTTTATTTTTTTTAGCTTATCTACCTGAATGTATAAATCTGTCAATATGGTATCTAAATCCGTTTGACTCGGCAATTCTGAAGGATTAAAGTATAATTTCATCTGATTGAAAATTAATATGGTTAATAATAAAAATTTTAACTTGCCTTACAAATATAACATATTATTTTTAAAATAACAACATTTAAATATCAAATAACAATAAAAAAAATTAAAAACAAACAATAAATGCACAAAAGATACATTAGGTATCTCACTAGATAATATTTGCTATCTCAACAGATAGTTTGGGCATCTCACTAGATAGTATTTGCTATCTCAACAGATAGTTTGAGTATCTCGCTAGATAGTATTTGCTATCTCAACAGATAGTTTGGGCATCTCGCTAGATAGTATTTGCTATCTCAACAGATAGTTTGGGCATCTCGCTAGATAGTATTTGCTATCTCAATAGATAGTTTGAGTATCTCGCTAGATAGTATTTGCTATCTCAACAGATAGTTTAAGTATCTCGCTAGATAGTATTTGCTATCTCAATAGATAGTTTAAGTATCTCGCTAGATAGTATTTGCTATCTCAACAGATAGTTTGAGCATCTCGCTAGATAGTATTTGCTATCTCAATAGATAGTTTAGGTATCTTATTTTTAACCCAAAAAAACACCCTACAAACCCCGCCATATAAAAAAAGGTGCAAAACATTATTAAAATGTTTTGCACCTTTTATTAAGTTACTTATTATTTCATGTTAAGGCGTAGAAACAGCCGCAGGAGCTTCCGTAGAGTTTTCCCAATTTCGATACTCCTCCGACGACCAGAAATCATTGTATTTCGCAGCCGCCAACACCGTGCTAGGGTCAGTATCAAACTTATTTTGCATGAAGCTAAACAAATCTACCGCTTCGGCATGTCGTTTTTCGTCTAGCAAAAAGCGAGCATACTTCCAATACATCATTTCTGTATTTGGCTCTTCGTCTATCGCTTTTGAGAGCAAGTTTTCTACCAAGTCCTTTTTTTCAAAACTTTGATATATTTCAGCTTTTATGGTATGCAAATAAGGGTCATTGCCCAAAGCATTGTTTAGCTTGTCTATTTTTGCCACTACATTATTTTTGTTTTTGGCAAGGAAAGCAAAATCAAGCATCATAAAGTCGAGAATTTTATCATTGTCGAAAGCTGCTCTAAATTGATTTTCGGCTTTCGCAAAAGTCTTTTCGCCCACATTGTAGCTCAAATTCAAATTCATAATCTGCACCATACGGTCGTTTTGCAAATCGGCAGGCAAGTCCGCAATCGCTTCTACGGCATCTTTGTAGCCGCTTATTTGAGCCAACTCGTTGATTTCAGATATTTTAGGCAGGTTTTCTAAAAAGAGCTGTTCTCTTTCTGTGTTTTCGGCAAATGTTACTTCCTCTTTTACATCGAGCAAAGACGATAAATACAATTTTTCGAGCGTTTCGCTAAAAGGCATTCCACCACGATAAATGCAAAAATCTTTGATAAAAATGTCTTTTTCGTTGTCGGAAGCCAGCTCTACTTCATGATAATTGATGCCATCTTCGGCTACCAAACGAAATAAAGCAGTCGTTTTGTTGGCAAGTTTATTGATTTTCAACAACTTATAGTGTCCTTTTTTGCCTAACGAACTCACTATTTCATTGCCTGCGTCGATAGAGGTTTTCACGCCTTCCGTAAAACCTTCTTCATAGTCTGTTGGCCCTTTTATGCGGCTAGTGATGTCTTTAATGATAGGCTCAACTTTGAAATGCTTATTAAAAAAGTCAGCATTTCCTTCGTTAATATAATTTTCTATTTCTGCTGCAAATTTTTCGTAATCCTTTTTATCTAAACTTGGTATT
This sequence comes from Chitinophagales bacterium, assembly GCA_049613665.1. Classification (GTDB taxonomy): domain Bacteria; phylum Bacteroidota; class Bacteroidia; order Chitinophagales; family UBA2359; genus JBMZCV01. Next base: position 56,368 of record JBMZCV010000001.1, read on the forward strand.
GTAGATACTTTTGGTGTTGTAGGTGTTTTTTGTTCAGTTAAGCTTTTTGTTGGAGCATTTTTTATGCTAGTAGCGAGGTTATGCGGTTGTTCGTTGCAAGCCGAGAAGCAAACCGATAGGATAACAATAAGGCTTGAATAAATTTTTTTCATAGGTTTTTTTAATTTTGAGTAAAAAAAGGTAATAGTAAGGTAATTATATATTAATATTTTCAAACAATCATCAATCAGCATATGAGCTTCTACAACTTGTAGCATACATTTGTCTGATTACCTAATTGTTTAAAAATTGGTTTTTTGCACATTAAAAAAAAACATCTTATCCAATCATTTCTACTTATTTTATATCCAACTTTCAAGCACTATTTTAGGGTATTAGCTTCTGCAAATGAGCATTTTAAGTACCAAATACTACTTAATTTTTCTTGTTTGGCTCAATAGATATTTTGTATCATTGTCTCAAAAAAATTGGTGTATGAACCCACACAATTCTTGAAATAAGCTTATCCAACTACTTATGCTTGCTACTTATCAGCGATTCAAATTTAATTTTTTGGTACAACATTTAATAAACATATCTCTCCATATCTTGCATTCTGTATTTTTATAAACTAGCAAATGCAAAGATACAATTTTAAGTGACAAAAAACTGACACTTTTTGCTCAAAAAAACATATTCTTGCTTAGTCTTATTACAAATAAACACTATTCATTATTTATAATAACCTAACAGTCAAATAAATAAGCAAAAGCTACTAAAAAAACATATCAGTACTATGCAAAAAAAAATTATTTAAAAATAGCTTATTGATATAGCAAGCAAGCTTTTTATTACGATTAAATGACAATACTAAAGTGTTTTTTGCCAAAAATAGTGCCAATGATTTCTGAAAAAAAAACCTATTGCAAACTTGCACACTTTTATTCTAAATAACATAAAAAAAACATCAAACAATATAGTCATACATTGTTTGATGTTTTTGGTATCTATTTAGCCCTAAACCAAATTAATTGATAGTTTTTGTTTCAAAGCTTCAAAGCAAGGCTAATCAATGCTATTTATACACTCTTTTTCCGAAAATAAGGCTTCCTACTCTAACCATTGTGCTGCCTTCTTCTACGGCCATTTTGTAGTCGCCCGACATGCCCATCGAAATTTCTTTAAAATCTGTTTTCTCAGCAAAAAAGTCATTTTTGAGCGTATCGAATATTTTTTTCAGAGTTTGAAATTCTTGTTTTACCTGCATTTTATCGCTCGTAAAAGTAGCCATACCCATCACACCGCAAAGGTTTATATTTTTGAGATTTTTGAATGCTTCCGATTGCAAAAATGTTCTTGCCGTTTCCAAATCTAAGCCAAACTTGCTTGCTTCGGTCGCAATATGAAACTGCAACAAACAATCAATAGTTCGGTTGTGTTTTATGGCTCTTTTATTAATCTCAACCAACAACCGAAAGCTATCTACCGACTGAATCAGACACACAAAAGGAGCAATCATTTTCACTTTGTTGGTTTGCAGATGTCCGATAAAATGCCAAACAATGTCTTTTGGCAGGTTATCATGTTTTTGCACTAGTTCTTGAATATAGTTTTCGCCAAAAATGCGTTGTCCTTTTTCATAACATTCCAAAATCGCTTCTTTGGGTTTCGTTTTTGATACTGCTACTAGCTGCACGTTTTGAGGTGTTAGTTCGTTTATGAGGTGTTCTAGCATGATTTATTAAGCGTTTTTTGTTAAAAAATTTTTTTACAAAGGTAGGCAAAAAAAAACAGCTAACTAAAATTTTATTTAGTTGCTGTTTTTCAACAATAATTCTGACATTTTTTATAACAATCTTCAGTTCAATAAAAAAAATGCCTTTTGACAAGGGAAACATACTATTTTTCACTTCAAAAGGCTATAAAATTGGCAACTATTGGTCACCTTAGCCTAAAAAAAAAGTATGTTTAAGCCTTTGATAAAAAATGTATAAATATCCGAACTATTGTTTCAAAAAAAATAGTTTTATGAAAAATTTAATATAAGCGGCGAAACAAAGTCGAAAAAGTCATCATTTCGCTCAGGTTGCTCAATCGAATTTTGCCCATCATCACGGCCATTTGCGGATTTGAGCGGCCAAGTTCTACATCTTCATAAGTACGGTCTTTTGTTTTTACCGTACATGTTGCAGCACCTTCGTGTCCTTCTTGTACTTTGCAAACACCATTTGCTACATTAACTGTAAATTTTCCGCCATTGCCTCCCGAAATATCGAAATGTATCGTAGTCTTGTAGCCAGATGGTGCTTTTTCTGGACGGTAGCGGCTACTCAAAGAGCTAATGATTTCTTTTGCGGTTTTTGGTGTATTTCCCATTTTGTTTTTGTTTTTATACTTATTATTTTTGAAAAATTGAAGTCTCAAAGTTATCTTTTTTTTTGCGGTTTTGCAAATTCTTTGAACGTTTGTTCATGTTTATTTACAATAAAAAAGCAGCGATATGTACGAAACATATTGCTGCTTTTTCGAAAAAGAAATATTTTAGTAGTGTCTTAGCAAGCTAAATAAATGTAGTGTTTGACACTTAGACATTCATTTTTGTGCGTTTTACTAAATAAGGCATCAAAACTTGATTAAAATTTTGATTGATGTCGGCTTCAACAAAGTCGATATGATATTGAAGACATTTCATTTTGAGGTTTTCTAAAAACTTAGTCATTTGTTTTTTATAAAAATCCTTCACTTGATTGGGCTGCAATTTTATTTCATCGCCTGTTTCAATATCTACAAAGACATAAGGCCGATTTTCAAACTCAAATTCTAATTCGTGTTTTTTATCTACTACATGAAACAAAACCACTTCGTGTTTGCTATGTTTGAGGTGTTGCAAAGCAGAAAAAATCTCTTCTTGGCTCTCTGCATTTTCAAACATATCGCTAAAAATAATCACTAAAGAACGTTTATGTATATTTTCGGCTATTTGATGCAAGCATTTTGCTGCTGCTGTCGATTTGTTTCGTGTTTTATCCATCAAAACTCTTTCGATATTGGCATTGAGTATTTTTTGATGAGCGGTTGTAGATTTCACTTTAGAATGAAACTCTATTTCATCTGAAAAAATGCTCAAACCCACAGCATCACGCTGTCGCCTAAGCATATACATGAGGGCAGCAGCCGAAATAGCCGAAAACCGCAGTTTGTTGATGCTCGGTCTGTTGCTTTGTCCAGCATCTTCAGGAAAATACATAGAAGAAGAAACATCTAGCACAATGCGACAACGCAAGTTAGTTTCCTCCTCAAATCGTTTGATATACATTTTGTCGGTTCTGGCCATCACTTTCCAATCAATGTTTTTGATAGGGTCGCCCGGATTATATAGACGATGCTCCGCAAACTCTACGGAAAAGCCATGAAAAGGGCTTTTGTGCAAACCAATAATGAAGCCTTCAACAACTTGTTTTGCCAAAAGTTCTATGTTATCAAACTTATGTAAATCTTTTGGATGTATGATTTCAGCCATGTTATGCGTTTAAAAATATTTAGTTTTTGTTTTATATCGTTGAGGTAAAGAACTCTTGAAAAATACCTTCTGTCTTATGTTAAGTAGTTAATCAAAAGAAACAAGGCATTTACAAAATATTATATCCTCAAAAAAAGCGACAACACTAGCCGTTGTTTGGTGTTATCACCATAGCCGTCAGGTTAGTTGAAAAGTTAAATGTTATGATGTCCCAAAAAGGTATTAGGCATTATTCCCAAAAAAATGTAAGCGACAATATGAATATCATTGGATTAAAGCGACTTTTTTCGTAAAACGAGGTAGTAGGCACTTCTAAAGTGCCTGCCACCTAAGATTTGCTTTTTATTTCAAAATGTTATTGTTTTGAAATATATGTGGTGGCAGGCATTTTCAAAATGCCTACCACCTTATTTTCCTATTATCGCTCATCTAAAATTTTGTGAATAAGGTTTATTATCGAAAACAAAAAACTCAACTCGTTGTCCTGACGGCTATGGTGATAACACCAACAAGGGCATTGGGGTTTTAATATTAAAAAAAATGAGTACTAGAAAACTTATAGACAACTACTTAAAATAAATAAGCTATCTTATGTTAAAATAAAAGTTACCCAAATTGTTAGAGTAGTTTATTTGTTCAAAAGATAAAGCAAAAATAGTGCAAAAAAGTATCTCTATAAGTTTTTTAACGTTTTTTTTTACTTTTCGTCCAAAACAACTTCCAAAGTTGCTTTTTCTACTTGCTCAATTGTTTTAAAAATTTGCTCTACATCAGCCGTTTTTTCAGCTTCAACCTTTGGTTTTGCCACCCACAAATCTGACTGAATCATAAGGCTAGTTGGCGACATTTGCTGAATATCAAATTTATAATTGCCCATTTCGTTTTCTATTTCTAACGGCAAATCCTTAAAAGCTTTCACACTAATTGGCTTGTCAAATTCGACATAATATCTATAAGTATCTCGCCCTATAAAGTCGGAATAAAAAGCCATTTCACGATTTTTTGCTTCAAACTTTTCATAAATAATGTGTCGAAACCACTGTTTCAAATCAATGGTATATGTTTTTTCATCTTTTTTTGTTACGATATTTGGAGCTGTATAATCTACTCGAATATCGGTTTTGAAAGGATATATTTGACTGACTTTTATTTTTGGTTCATTGTGTGTTGCATGTTTGTTGAGTTGCATAATTTTGTGGTCGTATCGCTCATTAATGGTAGAATCGATGCTGCTATGTTTATAAACACCTCTTGTTAAGGTCGAAAATTGTCCAGAAAGTATAATTTTAGCATCAAAACTTATCTTTTTTTCAGCTAAACTTACCGTAGCTTTGACATTACTTAGGCGATAGTTGTCGTCGGCAGAGCTATTTGGCGTTTTATAAAGTCTAGTATTATGCAAATCTTCTGTTGATTTTATCATTTGTAACACATGCAACGAAAAGGTATTTTCGAGATAAAAAGGCAGTTCATTGATATAATGTCCTTCTCGCTGATTTTTTGGAAAAACATAAAACATCTTGTTCTCTTTGCTTGTAGAATATAATGTGTTTCTGCCCAAAACAGGCAAGCATTTGCGAGGGTCAATTTTGCTAAGGCGATTGTCGGAGATAAAAACCATAAAATAATCTTCCTCCAAACGATTGAAAATGCCTTCGTAAATCGTATGTTTATTAATATTGAGCAGTCGTTTTTTGTTGATAGAATTAGGTACTCTTTCCATTTTTGCCAAAGAAGTTCTGCCTATTTTGTTGGCTGTCACTTCCATAAATAAGTCATCTGACAAACGATTGAAAATGCCTTCATACATCGTATATCTGTTTATTTCTTTCAACAATTTTTCTCTATAATAGCTGTGCAAATGGCTCAAACGCTTATCTGTATTAAAATAATGGTCTTTCAACATCACATAATCAAAATTTTCGGCTATGTGAGCGTTCATTTTATTCAGCTTAACAATATGATTTTCTTCTTTTATATCTTTTACTTGCTCATCGTAAAATAAATTGAGACCAGCTTCTTTCCTACTCAATTTGTCGGTAAACAATGCCATATTTAGCTCACGAAAACCCAACAGATGAAAGCCGTAGTATGTCCATGAATAGGGCGAAAACTCTACAATAGCATCATTTTCAAAAACACCATAAGCTTTGTTATGAAAATAATATTCAAGATATGGTAGTTCAAGATATGGTCTGCCTCCAGGTTCATTGATACATGCTTTTAGATTTGATTGTTTCCATGTTTTTGTAATGTTGAAAGGTCGTTTTTTGTTTTTGGTAGAATCACTCAGAGCCAAACCGTTGGCTTCTGTGACAAACATTAGTTCGCTACCTGGATAAGTGATTTCTAATACTGATTCTTGTTTTGGCATATCGCCATGAAAAAAAATTCTTTTCCAATCGAAAACAAAAGGTACGAAATAAAGGTATTCGATTTCTAGTACATCGCCAACATCTATTTTAGGAAACGAAAAATGATAAGCATAAGCCGTTCTATCTCTAGCATTATATAGCATTTTTTCGCTTATTATTTCATCTTGAGGTTGCACATGATTTACCTTGCCATCGGCTTTGATTAGTCTTGCTTTGAGGTATCTAATGTTTAGCTCAAAATACTTAGGACGATAAATATTTTCATGCTCTTTTTTGGGCAAATCGCTATATTCATACTGTGGGTTGCAGGGTTCAGGAATAGTGATATTGGCGTATTGTTGAATGCCTTTTTCGGTCAGAAACTTGATACGCATATTTTTTTTGAACATGCTAGTTCGCTCACCTTTATTGATGAAAGCTTTAATATTCCAAGCACTTTTTTCATACAGAATAACAGCATCTTCGGCCGCAAATTCGTCGGCTACTTGCTCATTTTTAATAGGGCTTTCTTCCCATGCTTGCAAATATTTTCGTTGATAGTTAGTGTTTTGTGCATAAGCATTATTTGCATACAAAATAAAACACAAAAAGAGATAATATACATTTGTTTTCATGATATAAGTTTAAATAAACAATAATTTATAACTTTTTATGATTCAACTCCGAGTTTCATGTTACATTCCATAACACGAAATTGCTATTAAATATCAAACACTATTTGTTATATACTCTGTTTTGTCAATGGTTCGGACATTTTTCTTCCAATAAATACCTTTTTGATAACTACTCAGCATTAGCTGCTTTGCTTTTTTTGGCAAGGAAAACATCTGTTTTTCAGTAAAATAGGCCATAAAAAGCCTTAAAAAAAGGTACTTGCCACCTTACCTTACTCTAATACAAAAAGTTATTGAAGTAAAAATAATGTTATAACAATAAATAGCCTTTTATTTAATGCAAGGCGAAACATAGTCACTTCCGTAAAAATAAAAATAATTGTAACAATATTCAAGCTACTGTTTTTACTAATGCCTTTAAACCCAATATGTTAGCTTCCACAATTTGTAGAATAAAACTACTTGAGCGTTTATTATCCATCGAAAAAAAACATACTATGATATAGCTATCACTTTATAAACAGTCTGAGTTTTAGACAGTATATGCTTGTATTTTAGAAGCTTTGCATTTAATTATTTTTAGTTTTTTTTTGATACTTTTTTTTTCTTTTAAGTTTAAACTTTTTCACATTACTTTTATTTTGCTTTATATTTTATTGATAATCCACGATTTAAAAATTTCACTTTTAAGTCATTTCTATTTTTCAATAGAAAAATTGTCACATTTCTTGACTAAAACCTTGCTGTTTTTCAATTATATGTTTTGATTTTAAATTAAGTATTACTCCTATATTGGCATAGTTATTGAAAGTTTAATAGTGTCTGAAAAAAGTCAAAAATAATAACATCAACTATTATTTAACAAAAAATTTATATATAAATAATTTAACAAAAATTATACTACAAACCATAAAAGTTAAAACTCACTAAAATTTAATATAGTAGTACAAAAAAGTTATTTATTTATTAAGAGGCTGTTTAAATTTTATCCTTTGGCTTAAAAAAAGCATTTTTTCCGCCCAAATTTTCTGTTTTTTTCGAGCCGTAGCGGTGCTATGCCACTCAAAAAGCATCAATTTGGACAAAAAATCTAGCTTTTTCAGCATCAAAAACAAAATCTAAACAGCCTCTAAATGATACTTAGCACCAAATTGACTAAACAAGATTTGTTAGCATAACCCAACCTTAATTAAAATAAGTGCATTGCACTTCCCCTAATCTAAAATCAAAACATAAATCTAAGAGTGATGAATAAAACCATAATATCTAACTTATTATACTTTCTTTGTTGTTTTTTGTCCATCAATTTTTGTATCGCAAGTACAAGTAACACAGGTGGCATACAATTTTTTAAAGGTTCATGGACAGAAGCAGTACATTTGGCACAAGAGCAAAATAAATTGGTATTTGTGGAAGCTTATACTGACTGGTGTGGCCCTTGCCGACACATGGATAAGCATACTTTTACACGTTATGATTTAGGCAATGAATATAATAATAATTTTATAAATGTAAAAATAAATATTGAGTCATTAGAAGGTATTGCTTTTAAGATGCAATACAACATTATGGCTATTCCCGATTTTTTGTTTTTTAATACTGATGGTGAGCTCATTTATCGTGATTATGGTCAAAAAAGCACAAGCGAGTTGTTGAGCATGTCTTATCAAGTAATTGCGGCAGCTAACAATGAATCGATGGCTGTATTGCCTAAGCCAAATTTCTTGAATCAGAAAGAGGTTGCATCAATAGATATTCCGACGAACAAAAATAAGAATGAAGTAGAGTTGCAAAGCTTATCGGCTATGCAGTTGAAGTATGAGATAGGTTCTAAAGATGCCAATTTTTTGTATGATTATGCACATCGTTTGAAAGAAAATGATTTGCCGAGTGAGGAAGTTGTTGATCAATATTTGAAAATTCAGCATAACAAAAATATGCTTTCGCTGCCAAAAAATTTGCAATTTGTTTATGATTTTGCATCAGAAGTCAATAGTTTGGCGATGAATATATTTATAGAAAATCAGACAAAATATGAGCGACGATATGGAGTGAAGCATGTAGATAATAGAATAAAAGCTTTGTTGTTTGCTGCCGTAGAAGAGGCTACACAAACAAAAAATGAAAAGTTATTTGAGCGTTCTTTAGTTTTAGTAAAAAAAGCAAATTTGTCTTTACAAGGCGATTTTGTTTATAGTATGGAAATTTTGTATTATGAGGGCATTGGTGATTCAAAAAATTATGTGAAAAGTACTCGTAATTATATGCAGCATAATACAAGTAATGACCCAATTTTCTTAAATCGCAAGGCTTGGGAGTTGGTACGACTTTCTAATAAAAAGAGTGATTTAAAAATTGCAAAAAAATGGGTAGAAAAGTCTATTAATTTGGAAAGCCACTATTATAATAATGAAACTTATGCTCGTATTTTGTATAAATTGGGCGAAAAAGATGCCTCAAAAGCAGTTTTATATGAAGCTATTGCGATAGCCAAACGATTAGGTATTGATTTTGCTGATGCTCAGGATTTGTTGGATAAAATTGATGGAAATCTACGTTATACTTCTCAACAAACACAAATTTAGGTAAAAAAATAAATTCGATTAGTGCTTGACACTCAACTTTTCATAAAAAAAGCGAAAAACATTATTTAAATGTTTTTCGCTTTTCTGTTTTATAGATATTTACTAAAATTTATTTTTTAGTAGCCATCATTTTGCTTTCTTCTTCTTTGGCAGAAACGATTAGATGGCGATAAGCATGTTGTCCTGTTCCAGCAGGAATAAGATGGCCAACAATAACATTTTCTTTCAAGCCTTCCAAATAATCCACTTTTCCAGAGATAGAAGCTTTACTCAAAACCTTCGTTGTCTCTTGGAAAGAAGCTGCTGAAATCCAACTTTTTGTGCCTAATGATGCTTTTGTGATACCTTGCAACAATGGAACAGAAGTAGCTGGAATAGCATTTCTGTACTCAAGTAATTTTTTGTCGTTTCGACGTAAATAAGAATTTTCTTCTCTTACCTGTCGCAAGCTCACAATTTCGCCTTCTTTTAAGTCGGTAGAATCTCCTGCATCGGTAACTACTTTTTTATCAAAGATGTAATCATTTTCTTTAATAAAATCAAACTTATCGACTGCCATTCTCTCCATAAAACGAGTATCGCCAGCATCTGAAATGCTCACTTTACGCATCATTTGTCTTACGATAACTTCGATATGTTTATCGCTGATATGTACACCTTGCAAACGATATACTTCTTGTACTTCATTTACTAAGTAAGACTGAACGGCAAATGGCCCTTTGATATTCAAAATATCGGCTGGCGTAATAGCACCATCAGAAAGTGGCATACCTGCTCTTACGAAGTCATTTTCCTGTACCAAGATATGTTTTGATAATGGTACCATATACTTGCGTCTAATACCTTCTTTTGAAGTGATAATGGTTTCACGATTACCACGCTTAATTTTTCCAAAAGAAACAGCACCATCAATTTCGGATACTACGGCAGGATTAGATGGGTTTCGTGCTTCAAATAGCTCCGTTACACGAGGCAAACCACCTGTAATATCTCGTACTTTGCTCAAAATACGAGGTATTTTTACTAGAATCTTACCTTTTGTGATAGGTTCGTGGTCTTCTACATTGATGTGAGAGCCTACTGGTATATTGTAGGTATAGATTTTTTCACCTTTCATATCAACAACGTCGATAGAAGGGATTTTTGTTTTATCTCTACTTTCAATAATTACTTTTTCACGGTATCCTGTTTGCTCATCAGATTCTTCACGGAAAGTAATACCTTCAATCACATTTTGAAAGCTAATTTTACCTGCATATTCCGAAACGATAACAGCATTATATGGATCCCATTCACATATAGCATCGCCTTTTTTGATTTTTAGCCCATCTTTTACTAACAAAGTAGCACCATAAGGTACATTATTATTAATCAATTGGCGGCGAGTTTTAGCATCAAGAATACGCACTTCGCCTGTTCGTCCCAAAACAGTTACTTCAGTTTCGCCTTCTTCAGTAACATGTGTTACCGTTCTTAGATGGTCAAATTCTAATACACCATCAAATTTAGCGATTAACTGTGATTCAGATGCAATATTGGAAGCTGTTCCCCCAACGTGGAATGTACGCAAGGTAAGCTGTGTACCTGGCTCACCAATAGATTGAGCAGCCATAATACCTGCCGCATCACCCATTTGCGATATACGATTATTTGACAGGTTACGTCCATAACATCTAACACATATGCCAGCAGTAGCTTCACAAGTCAATACAGAGCGAATATCAAGTGTTTCTATACTTGTTTCCTCATCAATATATCTTGCAACATCTTCTTCTATTTCTTGTCCTGCTTCCAAAATTAGCTCGCCTGTATCAGGATTAATAATATCATATAATGTGATACGTCCTAAAATACGTTCAGCCAAAGCTTGAACGATGTCTTCATTGTCTTTCAAAGCAGACACCTCAATACCTCTCAATGTGCCACAGTCTTCCATCGTGATAACGGCATCTTGAGCTACATCTACTAAACGTCGAGTCAAATAACCTGCATCTGCCGTTTTCAAGGCGGTATCTGCCAAACCTTTTCTCGCACCGTGTGTAGAGATAAAATACTCAAGTACTGAAAGCCCTTCTTTAAAGCTCGCCAAAATCGGGTTTTCTACAATTTCTGGCCCTGTAGAACCAGATTTTCTAGGTTTTGCCATCAATCCACGCAAGCCAGCCAACTGTCTTATTTGCTCTTTAGAACCCCTTGCTCCAGAGTCCATCATCATAAATACGGAGTTGAAACCTTGCTTATCATCGGCAAAAGCTTGGATAAGCTTGTCGCTAATTCTTGTACTTAAACGTGTCCAGATGTCAATTACCTGATTGTATCTTTCATTGTTGGTAATTAAACCTAAGTCATAGTTGTCTTGTACTTCATCTACTTCTGATTGAGCTTTTGCAATCATTTCTGTTTTGCCTGCTGGGTCAACTAAATCTTTTAAACTAAAAGATAAGCCACCTTTGAATGCCCAACCAAAACCCATTCCTTTGATATTGTCCAAAAACTCAGATGTTTTGGCAATACCAACAATTTTAATGATGTTACCAACAATTTTTTTCAATGCTTTCTTAGACAATACATCATTGACATAACCTACTTCTTTTGGCACAATTTGATTAAACAAAACTCGCCCTGTTGTTGTTTCAATCAGCTTGCGTTTTGTAGTTCCATCTTCTTGCTGAATAGCTATCATCACTTTGATAGAAGCATGTAATTCAATTACTCCCTCATTGTGTGCAATAATAACCTCTTCTGGCGAATAAAACCTCATGCCTTCCCCTTTCACTTTTAGTTCTGGGGTGCTTTTTTTCATTTTAGTAATATAGTATAAACCAAGTACCATATCCTGCGAAGGTAGTGAAATTGGCGTTCCATTTTGTGGATTCAAAATATTATGAGCTGCCAACATCAACATTTGAGCTTCCAAAATAGCTGCATTACTCAAAGGTAAATGTACTGCCATTTGGTCTCCATCAAAGTCGGCGTTGAAGGCCGTACATACTAATGGGTGTAGTTGAATAGCTTTTCCTTCAATTAGCTTAGGTTGAAATGCTTGAATAGACAAACGGTGAAGCGTAGGTGCACGATTTAGCAAAATAGGATGTCCACGCAACGTATTTTCTAAGATGTCCCAAACAACTGCTTCTTTTTTATCTACTAATTTTTTGGCTGACTTTACCGTTTTTACAATTCCTCTTTCTATTAGCTTTCTAATAATAAAAGGTTTGAATAATTCTGCTGCCATGCCTTTTGGCAAGCCACATTCGTGCATTTTCAATGTTGGTCCAACCACAATTACAGAACGTCCAGAATAATCTACCCGTTTTCCTAAAAGATTTTGTCTAAAACGTCCTTGCTTGCCTTTCAAAACATCACTCAAAGATTTTAAAGCACGACCACCATCAGCTTTTACTGCATTTGATTTTCGTGAGTTGTCAAAAAGTGAATCGACCGCTTCTTGCAACATACGCTTTTCGTTTCGCAAGATAACTTCTGGAGCTTTTATTTCTATCAATCTTTTTAGTCGATTGTTTCTAATAATTACTCTTCTATATAAGTCATTCAAATCTGAGCTTGCAAAACGACCACCATCTAATGGCACAAGTGGACGCAACTCTGGCGGAATAACAGGCAAATATTCAACAATCATCCATTCTGGCTTGTTTTCCATTCGGCTGTTAGAATCTCTAAAAGCTTCGACAACGTTCAGTCTTTTTAAAGCTTCCGCTTTTCGTTGTTGAGATGTTTCTGTATCGGCTTGTCGGCGTAAGTTATAAGCTAAAGTATCTAGTTCTATTCTTTTTAAAAGCTCTCTGACGGCTTCAGCTCCCATTTTCGCAAGGAACTTATCAGGGTCGTCATCGTCAAGCATTTGGTTTTCTTTAGATGCTATTTCTACGAACTCAAGATATTCTTCCTCTGTTAAAAGGTCTAAATAATTGACTTTATCTTCTAATATTCCTGTATTAATGACAACATATCGCTCATAATAAATGATAGTTTCCAATTTCTTAGAAGAAAGACCTAGCAAATAACCGATTTTGTTGGGCAACGACTTGAAGTACCAAATATGAACAACAGGCACTACTAGCTTGATGTGTCCCATTCTTTCACGTCGAACCTTTTTCTCTGTGACTTCTACGCCACAACGGTCACAAACGATGCCCTTATATCTGATACGTTTGTATTTACCACAATAACATTCATAATCTTTTACAGGCCCAAATATACGCTCACAAAACAAGCCATCACGTTCTGGCTTATATGTTCGGTAATTAATGGTTTCAGGTTTCAAAACCTCACCATACGACCGTTCTAAGATAGTATCAGGTGATGAAAGACAAATGATAATTTTAGAAAAGTCACTTCTAACTCTATTTTCCTTTTTGAAAGGTGGCATATGCAGTACTCCTATTTTGAGAAAATTAACTTAATATGATATTACTAAGTACTTAACCGAAGTTCCTTTTTTTTTGTAGTAAAAAAAAATAGCTTTTATATATTGCTATTAGTTATGTTTCAGTTAAGTTGAAGCAAGTAAATTTAATTTTCGTTATATTTTTTGTAACTATTCAGCAGTAGCAATTTTGGCCAAAAAGCCTATTGTTGAACAGTTATTTTTTTATAAAGACTAAATATTTTCAGACAAATAAAGACATACTATATTTTTTAGTTCAAAAGTCCATATTTAAATGGTTACGTTTTTTAAAATATAGTATGTCTAGTTTATGTCTTTTTAAATATAATATGTGTGCTTAACACTATTTAGCTAAAGATAATTTGAATATTAATTTTCTTTTATTCAAAAATCAAATCAAGTGTTAAGCCTCTAAGTTCATGCAACAAAACATTGAATGACTCAGGGATACCTGGTTCAGGCAAGCTTTCGCCTTTTACAATAGCTTCGTAAGCTTTCGCACGACCGATAATATCATCTGATTTGATAGTCAATATTTCACGCAAGATATTGGCAGCTCCAAAGGCTTCTAATGCCCAAACTTCCATTTCTCCAAAACGCTGACCTCCAAATTGTGCTTTACCACCAAGAGGCTGTTGTGTAATAAGTGAATATGGTCCGATAGAACGAGCGTGCATTTTGTCATCTACCATGTGTGAAAGTTTCAGCATATAGATAACTCCTACTGTTGCAGGTTGATGAAATCGCTCTCCTGTTTCGCCATCATATAAGTATGTTTGTCCTAAAGAAGGCAAACCAGAACGAATAATTTCTTCATCAATTTCAGCGATTGTAGGGCCGTCAAAAATTGGACAAGCATATTTTTTCTTGAGTTTTTTTCCTGCCCAGCCTAATACAGTTTCGTAAATCTGTCCGATATTCATACGAGATGGTACACCCAACGGATTTAGAACAATATCTACCGCTTCGCCATTTGCAAGAAATGGCATATCTTCTACCCTTACTATTCTAGCAACAATACCTTTGTTACCGTGTCGTCCTGCTAGTTTGTCACCTACTTTCAGTTTTCGCTTTTTAACCAAAAATACTTTAGCTAACTTCAGTACACCAGCAGGCAACTCATCACCAATTGTTACATTATATTTTGCTCGCTTATGACGTGCTAATTCTTCGTTTACTCGAATGCTGTAATTGTGAATAAGCTGTTTTAGCAGTTGGTTGGTTTTTTCATCATCTGTCCAATCGCTAACCATAACAGTTTCATAATCCAAATCGGCAAAAAGACGGTTTGAAAATTTAATTCCGATAGGCACAACTTCCTCATTGTAGGTGTTGTAGATACCTTCTGAACGTTTGTCTGTCAATAGCAAAGTCAATTTTTCAACTAATATTTCTCTTAGCTTAGACAATTGTACTGTGTGATGTTCTTCTAACTTAGCTACTTGTGCTTTTTCTTTTTCTTTGGTATCTTTGTTCTTTTTAGCTCTTGCAAAAAGTTCCTTATCAATAACCACCCCTTTGGTAGAAGGTCGTAGTTTCATAGAAGCATCTTTCACATCGCCAGCTTTATCACCAAATATTGCTCTCAACAACTTTTCTTCTGGTGTAGGGTCAGACTCTCCTTTTGGAGTAATCTTACCTATGATAATATCGCCTTCCTTAACGTGTGCTCCCACTCGTATGATACCATTTTCGTCTAGGTCTTTCGTAGCATCTTCACTCACATTCGGAATATCGTTTGTCAGTTCTTCTTCTCCGAGTTTTGTGTCTCTCACATCCATCTCGAATGATTCGATATGAATAGAAGTAAAGATATCTTCCTTAACTACCTTTTCCGAAATAACAATTGCATCTTCAAAGTTATAACCTTTCCAAGGCATAAATGCTACTGTAAGATTTCTACCCAAAGCCAATTCGCCATCATCAGTTGCATAACCTTCGCAAAGTGTCTGTCCAGGAGTAACAATATCTCCTTTTCTAACAATTGGTTTAAGATTGACACAAGTACCTTGGTTAGTACGTCTAAATTTGGTTAATCTATACGTCTTGCAATCGCCATCAAAGCTTACCAATCTTTCGGCATCACTTCGTCCATAACGAATAATTATTTTTCGTGCATCAACATATTCGACAACACCATCACCTTCAGCATTTAGTAACATTCGAGAATCACGAGCTACTTTTGCTTCTAACCCTGTTCCTACAATAGGAGACTCAGGTTTCAACAAAGGTACTGCCTGACGCTGCATGTTTGAACCCATCAAGGCACGGTTTGCATCATCGTTTTCAAGAAATGGAATTAATGATGCTGAAACTCCTACAATTTGATTTGAGGCTACATCAATATATTGTAGCTCATCTGGAGCAAGAATAGGAAATTCCCCCTGATGTCTAGCTTTCAATCTATCTTTATAAAAGTCGCCTGTTGTCAAATCAAAATCAGATGTTGCCTGTCCAATTGTTTTATTGTCCTCTTCTTCAGCTGATAAATATTTTACATCATCTTTTTCTAATAGAACTTTTCCCCCTGACACTTTTCTATAAGGTGTTTCGAGAAAACCCATTTTATTGATTTTTGCATGAATGCAAAGCGTAGAAATCAATCCGATATTTGGCCCCTCTGGTGTTTCAATCGTACACAAACGGCCATAGTGAGAATAATGCACATCACGCACCTCAAAACCAGCTCTTTCTCTTGATAAACCTCCTGGCCCAAGTGCCGAAATACGTCTTTTGTGCGTAATTTCAGAAATAGGGTTTGTTTGGTCTAAAAATTGAGATAACTGACTTGTTCCAAAAAATGAATTAATAACAGAAGATAATGTTCTAGCATTAATCAAGTCAATAGGTGTAAAGACTTCATTATCTCTGACATTCATTCTTTCACGAATTGTTCTAGCCATTCTGGCCAAACCTACGCTAAATTGTGCATGTAACTGCTCACCAACAGAGCGAACTCTACGATTGCTAAGGTGGTCAATATCATCAGTTTCAGCCTTTTGATTACAAAGTTCAATTAAGTAAGTTATCATAGAGATGATATCTTCCTTAGTTAAAACTTGTACCTCATTAGGCGTATCTAGTTTTAATTTTTTGTTAATTTTGTATCGTCCGACATCTCCTAAGCTATAGCGACGGTCAGAGAAAAACAACTTATCGATAATACCTCTAGCTGTTTCTTCATCTGGCGGCTCTGCACCACGCAATTGTTTGTAGATATGCTGAACAGCTTCAATTTCAGAGTTAGATGTATCTTTGTGTAAGGTATTGTAAATAATAGCATAATCTGCTGATTTACCTTCCTTTTGTAAGATAACAGTTTCAATTTCTGTCTCAATAATATCTTCAATATTATCTGCATCTAAAACAGTGTCTCTTTCTAAGATAACTTCGTTTCTTTCAATCGATACAACCTCTCCTGTATCTTCATCGACAAAATCTTCAATCCAAGATTTTAGAACACGGGCAGCTAGTCTTCGTCCTGTATTTTCTTGCAAATTTTCTGGAGTAGCTTCTACTTCGTCTGCCAAATCAAACAAATCTAAGATTGCTTTATCTGTATCATAACCGATAGCTCTCAACAATGTTGTTACAGGAAACTTTTTCTTTCTATCAATGTATGCATACATCACATTATTGATGTCGGTCGCAAACTCTATCCAAGCACCTTTAAATGGTATTACTCTCGCCGAATAAATTTTTGTTCCGTTAGGGTGAGTGCTTTGACTAAAAAATACACCAGGAGAACGATGCAATTGTGATACTACAATTCGTTCTGCTCCATTGATAACAAAAGTACCTTTTGGAGTCATGTACGGAATATTTCCTAAAAACACTTCTTGCTCGATAGTTTGAAAATCGACGTGTTCCTCATCATTACAAGACAATCTTAATTTCGCTTTTAACGGTACACAGAATGTCAGCCCTCTTTGCATACATTCTTCAATAGAATATCTTGGAGGGTCAATATAATAATCTAAAAATTCGAGGACGAAGATATTTCGTGCGTCTGTAATCGGAAAGTTTTCTTGAAAGACTCGATAAAGTCCTTCATTTTTGCGATTATCTGGAGTGGTTTCGAGTTGAAAGAATTTTTTGAAAGAGTCCACTTGAATTTCCAATAAATCAGGATATTCATGTGTTTGCTTGATTTTGCCGAAGTTTTCTCTTTTATGATAACCACTTTTCAATACTGCCATATATAAAAGGAGCTTTAGTTGAAATTGAACAAATAGGTAATAGGCAAAGGAATAGATTATTCCAGTGCCGAAAGATATGTTAAATTAGTACAAATTTGATACCAAAATATTGTTGAGTATTTTCATTATAATACCACAAAAGAGTCTTCTTTGAAGAAGACTCTTATTTTAATATTTGATTATTTACTTTAAATGCTAAACACTAATTGATAAAGTCAACTTAACTTGTTAATACATAAAAAGATAGTGTATTAGTTTTAGAAGTGTCGACAATTTATTTTTAATATTTTACCACAGAAGTCAATAATTGTATTTGTCTATTTTTCATTTATTTAATGCGAAAAAACATAGTTATTTTTATTCTATCAAATAAATAAATGTTAGGATATTAAGTAGTTAAACAAGATTTAAAATATAGCTTTTGAAAAGTGTTTTTTTACTTTTGTTTAACTACTTAATAGGTGGTTTATTTTACTTCTACTTCTGCACCAGCTGCTTCTAAGTCAGCTTTTAATTGAGCAGCTTCTTCTTTAGAGATACCTTCTTTGATAGCACTAGGAGCAGCATCAACTAATCCTTTAGCGTCTTTTAGACCTAAACCTGTAAGTTGGCGAACTAATTTTACAACTTGTAATTTTTTGCCACCTGCAGCTTTTAAGATTACATCAAATTCTGTTTGCTCTTCTTTAGCTTCAGCTTCGCCGCCACCAGCACCGCCAGCAACCATTACTGCACCTGCTGCAGCAGGCTCAATGCCATAGTCTTCTTTTAAGATTTCAGCTAGTTCGTTAACTTGTTTTACAGTTAAATTAACTAATTGTTCTGCAAATGCTTTTAAATCAGCCATTTTATTTTACTATTTTAATAATGTTTTTTAATTTTTTTAATTTCTTGGAAACATTTTAGCTTTTTCAAGCTATATTTTGAATGCGTAACAAATTTTAATTTTCTTCTCTCTCTGCCAAAGTTTTGAGGATACCAGAAAGTTTGTGACCTCCAGACTGTAATGCCGCAACAACATTTTTTGCAGGAGATTGTAATAAAAGAACAATTTCGCCCAACAAATCTTGCTTAGATTTCACTTTTGTAAGTGCCTCTAATTGGTCATCTCCTATATATATTGATTCTTCTATATAGGCAGCTTTTAAAATAGGACGTTGTACTTGGTCTTTTTTCTTATTTTTAGTACGATACTCTTTCAAAACTTTTGCAGGTAAGTTACCTGTTTCTGTAAAGATAATAGAAGTATGTCCTTTTAAAACGCTATACAATTCATCGTATTCTTTGCCTTCGACTTGTTCTAAAGCTGTTTTGATAAGTGTATTTTTCGCTACTCTAAATTCTAAACCTTTCTCAAAACATACTCTTCTTAGCTGGTTAATAGCAGCTACGGGTAATGTTGAAGAATCGGCTAAATAAAATGAGCTACTGTTGCTTATTTTTTCTTTTAATTCAGCGATTATGTTGGCTTTGTCTGCTCTTGTCATAGCTTTAATAGCTTAGATATTTTTATAATGACTTTTGTGTAGTAAAAACACAAAAGCGTATTTATGTTTATGTAATAAAGCTATTTTTTGTTTCAAATAGCTTTTTTGGCAAAATTACACAGATTTAATGTCAAAAGGTACGCCAGGACTCATTGTACTAGCAAAGTATATACTTTTGTAATAAATACCTTTTGCTGCCGACGGCTTCATACGAGTAATTGTTCTCAATACTTCTGAAGCGTTTTCTACTATTTTTTCTGGAGAAAAAGAAACTCTACCAATGCTAGTATGAATAATACCATACTTATCCACTTTAAAAGAGATTTTACCTTTTTTAACTTCTGAAACAGCAGCAGCAACATTAAAAGTAATAGTACCTGTTTTTGGATTTGGCATCATTCCTCGTGGGCCTAAGATACGACCTAAGCGACCTACTTTTGCCATAACATTTGGTGTAGCAATTACTACATCAACATCAGTCCAACCACCTTGAATTTTTTCAACATATTCGTCTAATCCATAATAATCTGCTCCAGCTTCTTTGGCTTCATTTTCCTTATCAGGCGAACAAAGCACCAAAACTTTTTTAGATTTTCCTGTGCCATGAGGCAAAGAAACTGTACCTCTTAAAGCTTGATCAGGTTTTCTAGGATCAACACCCAGTCGGATATGCAAATCAACAGAGGCATCAAATTTAGCTGTATTTACCTCTTTGACTAATTTAGCAGCTTCTTGAATAGAATACAATTGTGTTTTGTCAACTTTACCAGCTACTTCTTTTCTTTTTTTTGTGAGTTTCACTTTTTTATTATTTTATGCCAAGAGTTAAGTGCCAAGCACTATTTAATAATAAGTAACTTTAAACCAACAGATTAAGTATTTTTTACTTTTGTTGGACTACTTTTCCTCTATTAGTAAGTGATTATTGCTTATTTTGAAAAACTAAAGACTAAGCTTCCCAAGGTGGAGTGCCACTAACAGTAACTCCCATGCTTCTAGCAGTACCCGCAACCATGTTCATTGCTGAGTTTAATGTAAACGCATTTAAATCTGGCATTTTAGTTTCTGCAATAGCTTGTACTTGTTCCCAATTTAGGTCACCTACCTTGTTTCTATTAGGTTCTGATGAACCTTTTTTCAGCTTTAATGTTTTCATAATTAAATAAGGAACAGGTGACGTTTTTACGATAAAATCAAACGACTTATCCTTATATATTGAGATAACAACAGGCAAAAGTTCACCCATTTTATCTTGTGTTCTGGCATTAAAAGCTTTGCAAAACATCATGATATTTACCCCTTTGGCACCCAAAGCGGGACCAATTGGAGGTGCTGGATTTGCTTGACCGCCTTTAACGTTTAGCTTTACAAGAGCTTCTACTTCTTTAGACATTGCTTATGATTGTTTTTCGACCTGTATGAAGTTTAATTCTACGGGAGTACGTCTTCCAAAGATTTTTACGATGACTTTTAACTTTTTCTTTTCATCATAAATTTCTTCAATAGTACCAAGAAAGTCATTAAATGGACCATCTATAATTTTGATAGTTTCTCCTATCAAATATGGCTCATTGATGACTTCTTCTGACTCCTGCATTTCATCAACTTTTCCTAAAATTTGATTAACCTCTACTTTGCGTAGTGCTTCAGGTGCATTTTTGCCAAGAAAATTGATAACTCCAGTCATACT
This sequence comes from Chitinophagales bacterium, assembly GCA_049613665.1. GTDB lineage: Bacteria > Bacteroidota > Bacteroidia > Chitinophagales > UBA2359 > JBMZCV01. The sequence goes on from JBMZCV010000001.1 coordinate 77,225, forward strand.
TCGTATTGTCTGAATGATATCGCCTGTTAATTTTCCAGTTGCTACTTCAATTAACATATAACCAGGAAAGAGGTTTCTGTCTTTAACGACTTTTTTTCCTCGCTTCATTTGATATGTTTTTTCAGTAGGCACCAAAACATTTGAAACAATATGTCCCCAACCAGAACGCTCTATTTCAGTATCAATATGTAGTTTGATTTTGCGTTCTTTGCCACTAATGACTCTCAACACATACCACTTTCTATTATCTTTTTTCTCTTCGCTCATTTTGCACAACTATTATGATTTAGCTGAATATTTGATAGACATAATGCAACATTCCTTTAAATATTCCATTTTCAGGATTTGCACCAAAAGTAAAGTCCATCAAAAAAATAATCAGTGAAAAGATGATAGAAGATACCAACACAATCATAGCACTATTTTGCAACTCTTCCCATGTAGGCCAAGTTACTTTGTAGAGTAATTCATGTGCAGAATCTTTTATATAATCTCTAACTTGTTCAATGACACCAGCCATCTTATTATAAATTTACTAAAAGCACGGGCGGTAGGGATCGAACCCACGACCTTCGGTTTTGGAGACCGCTGCTCTACCGGCTGAGCTACGCCCGTTTAGGTGATATAATTATTATTCTCTGATAATCTTACTACAAGATTTCAGTAACCTGACCTGCACCTACTGTTCTACCACCTTCACGGATAGCAAAACGTAAACCTTTCTCTAAGGCTACAGGATAAATAAGTGATACTGTAATAGTTACGTTATCGCCTGGCATTACCATTTCTACATTTTCTGGCAATTTAATTTCGCCTGTTACGTCTGTTGTACGCAAGTAGAATTGTGGACGATATTTGTTGAAAAATGGTGTGTGACGACCACCTTCTTCTTTGCTCAAAACGTAAATCTCAGCTTTGAATTTTTGGTGTGGCTTAATGCTACCTTGCTTGCAAATTACCATTCCACGCTTGATTTCTGTTTTTTCAATACCTCTCAACAAGATACCAACATTGTCACCCGCTTCACCTCTGTTCAAAATCTTACGGAACATCTCTACACCTGTTACAGTAGATGTTAATGGCTTTTCTTCCAAGTCACGCAAACCAACGATGTCGATTTTGTCACCTGTATTCACAACACCTCTTTCGATTCTACCTGTTGCAACTGTACCACGACCTGTGATAGAGAATACATCCTCTACTGGCAATGCGAAAGGCTTGTCAATTGGACGAGGAGGCAATGGAATGAATGTATCAACAGCTTCCATCAACTCTAATACTTTAGCTTCCCATTGTGGCTCACCATTCAAAGCTCCTAATGCAGAACCTGGAATAATTGGTGTGTCGTCACCTGGAAATTCATAGAAATCAAGCAATTCACGAAGTTCCATATCTACTAATTCGATAAGTTCTTCATCATCAACTAGATCCACTTTGTTCATAAATACCACTACACTAGGTACACCTACTTGTCTTGCCAACAAGATGTGTTCACGAGTTTGAGGCATTGGACCATCAGTAGCCGCACATACTAAAATTGCACCGTCCATCTGAGCAGCACCTGTTACCATGTTTTTCACATAGTCAGCGTGACCAGGACAGTCAACGTGAGCATAGTGTCTATTAGTTGTTTCGTACTCAACGTGAGCTGTATTAATAGTGATACCTCTCTCCTTTTCTTCTGGAGCTGAGTCAATAGACATATAGTCTTTTACTTGTATCTTATCATTACCCTTCGCCAATACAAGTGTGATTGCCGCTGTCAATGTCGTTTTGCCGTGATCCACGTGTCCAATCGTACCGATATTAACGTGTGGCTTGGTACGCTGAAAAGTTTCTTTAGCCATAGCTTTAAATCCTCTTTTTGCTGTTAAAATTGAATATTTTTTTTCAAACTCTTGGAGCCAATGATGGGAATTGAACCCATGACCTCTTCCTTACCAAGGAAACGCTCTACCCCTGAGCTACATCGGCCCTTAATCAAATTATAAGTAATTAAGACCGATGCTTTTTTTATGATATTTCAAAAAAAACATAAGTGAGCGGGCGACGAGACTCGAACCCGCGACTTTCAGCTTGGAAGGCTGATGCTCTACCAACTGAGCTACGCCCGCTTATATATTTTTTGTTTTTTTTGACATATAAAAAAACAGCTTATTCATAAAGCTGTTTTAGGTTGTAATATGAAAGTATATACTATGAAATAGTGTTGCTTCCCTATACAACTTATGCAACATCATAATTACATATAAAATGTGGGAGGAGCAGGATTCGAACCTACGAAGTCATAAGACAGCAGATTTACAGTCTGCCCCAGTTGGCCGCTTTGGTATCCTCCCAAATTATTGCAAGTTGTATTTAGTTGTAACATTTTTTGTCTGCAACTTTTACCAACACACCCTTTCCCTAGAAAAGGTTCGCAAAGATACTATTTTTATTTTTAGTAAACAAATTTTTGAAACTTTTTTTTATTCTTTTTTCAAAAATTATTATTTTAACCTTTTAGATTGTAGGCTAATTTCTTTTGCGATGCAAAGGTATAATTTTTTTATGTAAGTTTCTCTTTTTTTGTCAAAAAAAGCATGTTTTTTATCATTTTATTTTTCTAAATGCTTACTAAATACGTTTTTCTTTCAAAAAGTATCTTTTTTGATAAATAACAAGGTGTTTTTGAAGATTTTTAATGCTAAAAGGTATAAATGTTTTATTCTTATTGTTTCGTTTCTATAAAAAAGATAATGGTTTCTACTCTAGCACTTTTAAAATATTTCTCTAATTCTACTTAAATTATGGTTTTAAAGGCAAAATGTTCTATTCATTTTGCTTACTATTAAATATAAAGGTATAAAAAAAATAGCAAATCAGCTTTTTCAGCCAATTTGCTATTTTTCAAAAAAGATTAGGTTTCGTTTTCTAAAAACTATTCTGTGACGATAAAGCCTTTAATCAGAAACTCTGTTCTACGATTTTGCTCATGTTCTTCTTCGCTACATTCTACATCATTCAAACATCTATTTATTAAAGTAGCTTCACCGTAGCCTACTGCTGTAATATTGTCGGCTGAAATGCCCTTTGCAATAATATAATCCATAGCAGCTTTTGCTCGCTTTTCTGACAGTTTTTGATTGTAGCTATCTGAGCCACGAGCATCGGTATGTGAGCCTAATTCAATTTTCATTTGTGGGTTAGCATTCATAAAAACCACAATTTTATCGAGTTCGACCATAGCATCTGGCCGAATATCAGATTTGTTTAAGTCATAGTAAATATGATTGATAGTAGGCAAAGGCAAATCTGGATATGCACTTTCAGAGCCAGAAACAATTTTGATGGGTTCGTTTAGGTCGCCTGTTTGCATATCGACATTCGGAATAGAAGCGATATATATATCAAGCATTTTTTTCGGCTTTCCATCACGGCTAGACACATTTTGTACTTCTGTAAAATAAAACTCTTTTGTTACATAAACAGTATAATCTTGGTCTGCTGGTACTGTAAAAGTATAGCTGCCATCTTCTTTTGTGATTTGTTGTTGATTGGTTTTGGAGTTCAGAATTTTGATATTGGCATCGCCAACAGCTTCTTTTGTCGTTTTGTCCAAAACTTGGCCAGAAATTTCGGTCATTTTTTCCATGCCTATTTTGCGAACACTATAAATATCGTCATCGCCTCGCCCACCTGTTCGGTTAGATGATAAGTAGCCTACTCCTTTTGTTTCATTCATAATAAAAGAAAAGTCGTCGCCGTTTGAATTGATAGGAGTACGCAAATTTTCGGGTGTTGCCCAATTATTAGGACTGATTTCTTGTGTCACGAAAACATCTAAACCGCCAAGTCCAGGAAGTGCATCTGACGAAAAATAAAGCGTATTCATATCGCTAACGTATGGAAACATCTCATCGCCAGCCGTATTAATTTCGTCTCCTAAGTTGAGCGGCGTTGTCCAATAGCCATCTTTATTATAAGTAACATAAATATCAGTGCCGCCTTTTCCACCTTCCATATCAGAAGCAAAATACATTGCTTTTCCATTTTTGCTCAAAGTAGGATGTCCCACCGAATAATTGATATTATTGTAAGGAAATGGAGTCATATTTTTCCATTCAATGGCATTATCTTTTCGTTCTACTTCAAAAATTTGCAAATTGACAATTGGAATTTTCTTATTGCCAGCCTTTTTTTCACCTACTACACTATTGGCGGTAAAATACATGGTTTTCTCGTCAGTCGAAAAAGTGACGGCTGCTTCATGAAATTCGGTATCTGCTTGGCCTCCAAACTGTTTTGGCGAAGCAAAATTTACACCATCTTGTGCAATTTGTTCGGCATAAAAAAGGTCGAGAAATGGAGCATCTCGGCGGTCATAGTTTTTGCCACCTGTCGACTCCGAAGAATAAACGATGCCATTTTTATAAAAAGCTGCTCCAAAATCTGCCAATTTAGTGTTGATGCTGATATTGACGACATCATAGACTTCTGGATTTGTCAAAAAATAAGGTGCTTGTTGGCAAGCCTGAATTTGATAATCGCCACGCTTATCGCTTGGTACTAATTGAGCATATTCTTTAAACATCTTTTCAGCTTTTTCATAGTTTCCATTTGCCTTCAGAGCCATACCATAATGATAGCGATGAATAGATTTGCTTTCCAACAAGTCTATCACTTGTTCATACCAATATTCAGCTATTACGGGTCGTCGCATAAGCCTATAACAATCTGCAAGTTGTATTTTGGCTTCTGCCGATTTTTTATCTTTGTCCAACACACTTTTGTATAGTTCGGCAGCTTCAGGATATGCTCCGAGTTCAAATAGTGTATTGGCTTTTAACAGTTTGCCTTTTTGTGCGTAAGTATCGGAACAAAAAAATAGGCTAATAAATACAAAAAAGACGATATGAATAAGTTTCATGAAATATTTTTTATGCTTAGAAATAGTGTAAATAGTAATGTTTAAGTAGTAAGTCTTAGAAACTGTTTAGATTTTATGCTTTGGCTCAAAACCAAGTACTTTAATTTTCAAAAAGCCTCTTTTTCAAATTGTAAAGTTGTTTTTTGCTATAAAAAAGTAGTCGTTCAGAAGTTTTTAGACATTTCAGAACAAGACAACACCTTGAATGTCAATGCGTTAGCCGCTAAACGAATGCTTTATTAAATAATACTTGGTACTTAAAGGCTGTTTAAATTTTGCTTTATGACGCATAAAAATCTTTTTCGTTTCTAAAAATAACAACATTTATAGATTGAAAAACATTTTTTGCATTTCGCAGAATTAAGCGTTCAGTTTTAACGCTAAAAAATATACTACATCAAAATAGATTCTTTTTTTTGTTATTCGTTTAGTGAAACACTAAAAATAAATTGTCCGCTTGTAGAAGCTAACGTCTTGACTTTCAATGCGTTAGCTTCAATGAAACGTATCATAATTTTTGTCTAACTATTTAAGTGCCAAGCACTATTTAATAAAGGTCGTTCAGTTGCTAACGCATTGGTATTCAGCGTGTTAGTTTTCACAATTTGTAAAATAAATCTGTCTGACTACTTATCTAAAAAATAAAAAATCTATTTTTAAAAGCAATTCACAAAAAAAGAAGCTAAACACACAAATATGATGTCTAGCTTCTTTTTGCAAAAAAATAAGTTCACGATTTTAGTCTGCGATTAAACATTACTAAATCTCAAGTACTATTTTTATATAAAGGTCATTTGGTTGGCTGCCTATTTCGTTAAAATAACTTTTTCGTTATACAACATTTCTGTTTCGCCATATATTTGCATCAAATAAACCCCTGCCGCTTGTTGGCTCAAATCAAATTTGAAAATATTTTGCTGAACAGCAACTGCTTTTTTCTCATAAATAGTACGGCCACTAAAGTCAAACATCACGATATGTAGGTCTTCCTTTTTCGCCAAATTGACTTTCAAATTTAACATATCTTGTGTCGGATTTGGATATGATTTAATGTTTTGAACAGTAGTAATATTGTCTTCCACGCCTGTTGGCAAATCGCTTTCTACACAAAAAATGCTTTGTTCAAACGTACCGAAATCTGGGTCTTGCATTTCCGTCAAAATATTTCCCTCCGCATCTGTCAACGAATAGTAGCCACTCGTAGTAGCACCTACCATACCATCGCCATAAGAGTCTCTGATAATCAATTTGTAACAGCCATTTGGCAAACATAAATCTTGTGTAATGTTGCTAAAACTTGCAAAACCAGTACCACTATGAAAAGTCATTGTTGGGTCGAATTCATCTCTAATTTCAAAAGATGTCTCTTCACCATAATCATCAGTGTTTAAATTTAGAGTGATTAGGTTGTTTGCAAAAGTGAAAGAAGTAGATAAAATATCATTGCTGGCATCTCCATCTGTTACGCCATTTGGAGCAGACAACAAAATTTCGTAAGAATGTTGGTCATTATCATAAATATTCAACATTGGCAAGGCTATGGTTTCCCACTCTGCAAAAGCTAGGTTTCCGTTCCAGAAATAGTTTTGAAAAGAACCACCATCAACACGATACAAAACAAGCATACTTGTTAGCGTTTCTTCACCATTGTTTCTGATACGCAATTTTGGTTCTACGACATTGTCACACAACAAACCTGTCGTATTTTCAAGCTCAAAAGCCTGTGCATCAACCGCAAATTGTGGTGTATCTTTATAATAAATCAACTGCGAGCTAATGATATAATACGGATTTCCTCCTTCGTCACAACTTCCACCAGCACAATCGGCTGCCGTACAGTCTGGATTTTGATTGTTGCACAAGTTGGTATAAGGTTGCAAGTTGTAGTCAATGGTGAGTGGCTCGTTTGGAGCGGCTAGAAAAGAAATGTCGTAATCGGAAGGGTCTGCTTTATCGCCAGGACACCAGCCTGCACGATTGTATTGCCAAGTACCTGCTTGTGGTGAAACAGGATTATCAGCACAGTCGGCACGCCACAAAAATTGCGAAAAAGTTTGGCTGCTCATACCATCTACTTCAATATGATGTGTTTTGGGCGAAAATTCTGCCGCATTATCCGTATAGCCAAAACCATGACCTGTATTAAAAATACGTACTTTTGCACCGTGCATTTCTGGGTCTGCATTTACGGTAATTGGCGTTAAGAAATTTTCTTCAACATCCCAACCAATCTGACCATAAGCTACACTTCCTCTGTTCCAAAGATTGACCACCTTGTAAGCCTCTCGCTGTGCTTGGCCCTCTTCAAAATCGAAGCTAATAGAAATTTCCCAACCTGGATTTACCCAAGTGTCGATATAAATTTGTAGCATTACATCATTTCGCAACAAAGAAATATAATCACTCATATCGCTTGTGAAAGACCATTCCCAAGAAGGACTAAAACTACCACCATAAGGTGTAATAAATCTGAAAATCTCGAAATGTTCCAGTACCTCAAAAGGCTCGTTCCAAGTAGAATCAATTTGTAGAATATTGCCGCTCATATCGAAAGTCGTATCAATCGTTGCTACGGTAGAATCCATCATGCCTGTTGGTATAAGCACATCAATATCGCCATATCTATCCCAATCATCGCAGCCACCATCTGGGCAGCCGATAGTAAAATTCATGGTTGCTTGAGCTATTTGCACATTTTCGTGCGGAAATTCAAAGGTATTTCGCACCGAGCGACGATTTTCGCCACCAAAATAAATGTGTTCTTTGTCAAAAGTATTTACAGAAATGGTTTGGGCTTGCACATCTGGCAAGCTAATAAGGCTAAAAAGCAGTAAAAAAAATAGGCTTTGCCAAGAAAGTAGCTGTTTTTGCATGGTGATTTGTTTTTTTTATTTAAAAAAGTTTTTTCCAAAAGCTAAGATAGCTAATGTTTTTGAGAAGCCTAAATATACAAAAGAAAAAAATGCTTGTTTGCAAAATGAATGACACGAAAGGAATAGGCATAAAAAAAAGCAAATGCGAAAAACATTTGCTATTCTTATTTTTTAAAGTAGAATAATATCATTTTTTTTTAACTAAATGCTACCCAAATTTTTCCTCTGGCAAAATGAGTAAAGGACTATCAAAATCGTGAACCATTTTTGAGGTAATACTAGAATGTAGCATAGAATCTACAAAACTACGAGACTTGCGAAACATCGCCAGCAAGTCGGCATCATTTTGTTTCGCATATGTTTTAATACCGCTACTCACATAGCGAGTTTCTATCACTTCCAATACAAAAGGTGATTTGATAAGTTTTTCTAAAGCACGTTTATAATCTCTAGCAAGTTGTATTGCCTTTTTTGTCAAATGATTGCTCACATGCACAAAGCGTATGGTAGCATGAAACAACATTGCAAAATCATCTAGTTTTTGGATAGCCAAGATATTATCGTCAGTTAGGGCTGTCGGAAAAACAATCGTGCTAATATTTTTGAAAGACTTTTGTTGCTCAGGAATCAGCATAACAGGCATTGTAGCATCTGCTATCATTTCTTCGATATTGCTACCAAACAAAAAATCTTTGAACGTGCGATTTTGGGTTGTACAAGCTACTAGCCATTCAAACTGATAAGTTTGGCTGCAAGCTTTGAGTTTTTTTGTCAAATTGCCACGTTTAATCACCGTTTCAAAACTTATCTTGCTGTCAATATCTTTCAAAAAATCATGAAAGCGAGGCCAAATTTCTGCTTCTTTTGCCTCCATAGTAGCTCGCAGTTCTCTTGGGGTAAAACGATGGTCTGGCACTTGCAAGTCATATACATGAAGCAGCGTAATATCTTTGTGCAATTGATTGGCCAAAGCAATGGCATAATCAAGGGCTTTGCGTGAATTTGCCGAAAAGTCAGTAGGAAAAAGTATGCTATTTGTCATGCTAAATATTTGGAGTTGTGAGTGATTGAGATTGTAAATAGTTGGACAAATTTGTACTACAAATTGTGGAAGCTTACACCTTAGTTTTAAAGGCATTAGTCCAATTCATCTTATTATTAAATAGTGCTTGGTACTTAGCTTCTTTATTTGACAGTTGCTGACAATGACAAGTTTAAGCTTTATATCTGCTTTTTTAGTCATTTTAACATCAATTTTAGGTTAAAAAGTTCAAGTTTTAAGTAGAAAATAAAAAATAAGATAGATAATAGCATATTTTTTTCCGCAAAAAATCATATCTTTGCGGCCTTACAAAATTGATAGGGAACATGATAAACCTATTAAATTTGTCAAAAAAAATAAATGTCAAAAAAAATAAAATATACTTGTCATGAAAAGAACGTTTCAACCTTCTCGCAAAAAAAGAATAAACAAGCACGGTTTTAGAGAAAGAATGGGTACAAAAGCTGGCCGCAAAGTGTTGGCTAGAAGAAGAGCAAAAGGCCGTCACAAACTAACGGTTTCTGATGAAAGAACAATGAAAGTATAATTTTTGCTTTCTCATTATCTATTTATTAAAACTAAATAGCTTTTAAAACAGTTGGCAATAAAAACGAATTTATTGCCAACTGCTTTTTATATATACAATAGTAAAAAGCTCAAATATCGTTTTTTCTAAAAAAGACATTGATACAATTGCTTTTTTTATCAAAACTCTTTTTTTTTATGCTTCCTGCAAAACAAACTCGGTTTACGCTAACAAAAAAAGAGCGATTGAAGAGTAGCAAAATCATTAGCGATATTTTTGATATAGGCCAAACGAAAGTCATTTATCCTTTTCGCATTGTTTGGCTCGAAACTCCACTCAATTCTTCTTTTCCTGTGCAGTTTGGCATTAGTGTATCTACCCGAAAAATGCCAACAGCCGTTGCTCGAAATCGTATCAAACGACAAGCACGAGAAGCCTACCGCTTGCACAAACACCTACTTTATGATACGCTAAACGCCAAAAAAGAACAAGACCAAAACAAACAAGTTGCTGTCATGTTTATTTATTTGAGCAAAAAACATTTGCCTTACTCATTTATTTCGGCTAAATTAGTATCCTGTCTTCAATATTTATGTCTTCAATATGAACAATCTCCAAAAACTGATTAATGTTATTTTTTATCCTATAAAAATACTATTAATATTTTTCGTCAGATTTTATCAACTCGTTATATCACCATTTTTGCCACCTACTTGTAGATATACACCTACTTGCTCACAATATGCACTCGAAGCTCTACGAAAACATGGCGTTTTTCGAGGAGGTTTTTTGGCCGCAAAACGTATTTTGTCGTGTCACCCTTGGGGCGGACATGGCCACGACCCTGTGCCTTAAATTGGTTTTTAGGTAACTATTCCATACACCATAAAGTAAATTATGTTAATTGTTGATTTTTTCAAAAAACAACCACTCTCGCCGTTGCCGTGTGTTATCGTCAGCAGCTAAGAGGTAAATGATTTGTTTTAAAAAATCTTTTAAGTATATGGAAAAAGTGACATATTTTTCTAGCCAAAAGTGATAAATATAAAAAGTAATAACCTATCGTCTTTTTTGTTGAAAATTATTTCAATCACAATAATTCAAGCATTTTTATAACAATTTTCAGTTGAATAAAAAAATGCCTTTTGACAAGGGAAACATACTATTTTTCAGTTCAAAAGGCTGTAAAACTTGCAAATAGTGGCCACCTTAGCCTAAAAAAAATAGTATGTTTAAGCCTTTGATAAAAAAATGTATAAATGTCCGAACTATTGTCAATCAACATTTGCTACAAAAAATAAGTAATGACTGACAATAAACGTAAATCATTTTTGTTATTCAAATATGAAAGAGTTTGGCTCAGTTTTAGCGGCCTTTATCAGATACACAAAAGCTGTTAAACAATGTTAAGCATTTGCAATAGTCAAACAAAAAGACTTATTTTAGTAAGTGGTACAGCTTTTTATCTAAGAAGCAAAAAAAAATCTACTGCGAAATCTTAAAAACTTCATAAGAGGCTGTTCTTTTTTTGGCTAAAAAAAAGAAACATCTAAATGGCCACTTATCAAAATCTCATCAGTTCATGAAATTTTTAAAACACACATCTTTAATAATTCTGACTTTTTTGTTGAGTCTTACGCTCATGAATTTTTCTACTATGAAGAGCGATTTATTTGAAATGACAAAAAACTTGGAACTATTTACCAATATTTTTAGAGAATTGGAAGCTCACTATGTCGATGAAATAAGCCCAGACAAGCTAGTGACAACAGGCATTGATGCTATGCTCAATTCGTTAGACCCATACACCAATTTTATTTCGGAAAGCGATATGAGTAGCTATCGCTTGCAAACAACAGGCAAATATGGTGGTGTAGGTGCTTTAATCAGAAAAAACGAGGAATATGTTATTATTGCAGAACCCTACGAGGGATTTCCTGCTCATAAAGTCGATTTGCGTGCTGGCGATAAGTTGCTCAAAATTGATGGCAAGTCGGTAAAAGGAAAAAACACAAACGATATTAGCAAGTTGCTGAAAGGTTCGCCAAATACTAAGGTAGATATTGTGGTAGAGCGTTTGGGCGAAAGCAAGCCTTTGACAAAAACAATTGAACGTGAGGAAATAAAAATTGAAAGTGTTCCTTATTATGGTATGCTAAATGATAAAACAGGCTACATTACACTAACAAGTTTTACTGAAAATTGTAGTGAAGATGTGGGCAATGCGTTGCAAGAGCTAAAAGAAAAACACAATATAGAATCAGTTGTTCTTGATTTACGTTCCAATCCTGGCGGTCTTTTGACAGAAGCTATTAATGTAGCTAATATTTTTCTGCCAAGAGGCGAAATGATTGTTAGTACAAAAGGACGAGATTATAAAGAAAAGAAAGATTATAAGTCTAAACAAAAACCTATTGATACCGAAATTCCTTTGGCAATATTGATAGATAGAGGCTCGGCATCGGCAAGCGAGATTGTGGCTGGCGTGATGCAAGATTACGATAGAGCTATTGTGATTGGAAAACGTAGCTTTGGCAAAGGTCTGGTGCAAACGACGAAAAATGTAGCTTTCAATAATAAAGTGAAAATGACAACCGCAAAGTATTATTTGCCTAGCGACCGTTGTATTCAGGCTATCAACTATTCGGGAAAGTATGGCGATAATCCAGAAAAAGTACCAGATTCGTTGCGAACTGCTTTCAAGACTAGCACAGGCCGAATAGTGTATGATGCAGGTGGCATTGACCCAGATATTGAAACAAAAAATCAAGAGTATAGCAACATTGCTATCAGTCTTATTCAAAAGCAGCTAGTGTTTGATTATGCAACAAAGTATCGTCAAGAAAATGAGTCTATTCCAATGCCAGATAAATTTGAATTGACAGACCAAGATTTTGATAAATTTGTCGCTTTTTTGGCGAATAAAAAGTACGATTACGAAACTTCAAGCGAAAGGTTATTGGAAAAATTAAAAGAAAATGCAGAGAAAGAAAATTATTTGACGGCCATAGAATCTGAACTAACAGATTTGAAAAATAAAATTAAGCATGATAAAAAACAAGACCTTCAAAAATTTAAAAGCGAACTAAAGCAATTGTTGGAATATGAAATTGTGATGCGTTATCATTTTCAAAAAGGCGAAATTCAAGAAGCTTTAGAAGATGACAAAAGTGTAAAAGAAGCACTAAGCGTATTGGGAAGTAATACGAAATATCGTCAGCTTCTGAAAAAATAAACTAAAATGCCTTTCAGTGCCAAACATTAATAAATGTAGCTTCTTTGATTTGCTAACACATTGAAAATCAAGGTATTAGCTTTCACAAATAGGCAATTTGTTTTTTATGTTTCGCTAAAGGTTGTTTAAAAAATATTTAAAAACACACAAATAATTCATATATCATGCGAAAAAAATCAATAAAACCAGCACATATATTTTTAACTCTATTTTTTTCAAGTATAATTTTTTATGCTTTTTCGGTCGATAATCGTCTTTTCGAAATTAGCAAAAACATTCAATTATATACAAAACTATATCGTGAAGTAAACAAGTATTATGTAGATGAAGTAGAACCTGCTGGTCTCATGCGAAAAGGTATTGATGGTATGCTAAAATCGCTAGATCCATTTACCAACTACATCACAGAAGCACAGATAGAAGGCTACAAATTAGACCAAAATAGTGCTGCTGCCAATATTGGTGTAAGTCTAAAAATGAGAGACGATTATGTGATGATTTCGGAAGTGGTAGAAGCCCAACCTGCTCACAAAGTTGGCTTGATGGTGGGCGACCTCATTACTAACATAGATGGTGAAGATATAAAAGGAAGAAGCGTTGATGAAGTAAAAAGAGTATTGACAGGACAACCAAACTCAGAAGTGCTACTAAAAATCAAAAGAGATGGAAAAATGTTGCCTGAAACCATTACTGCAACTCGTGATAAAGACCAATCGAAAGCTGTGCCTTATTATGGTATGCTAGACGAAAATACAGGATATATCAAGCTCAAAACTTTCTTGAAAAGAGGCTGTACCAAAGAAGTGATAGATGCTTTCAATGACTTGAAAAAAAATAATGAATTGGAAACGCTCGTTTTCGATTTGCGTTTCAATGGTGGAGGTTTGCTAGATGAAGCTATAAAAATGGTAAATATTTTTGTAGAAAAAAACCAATTGGTTGTTAGCACAAAAGGAAAAACAGAAGCATGGAAAAAAGAGTATAAAACTCGTGAAAATCCTGTTGATACTGATATTCCAATTGTAGTTTTGGTAAATAATCGCTCGGCATCGGCATCTGAAATTTTCGCTGGTTCTATGCAAGACCTAGACAGAGGCGTAGTGTTAGGACAGTTGAGCTATGGAAAAGGCTTGGTGCAACAAACTAAAGATATTGGCTACAACTCAAAACTAAAACTAACCGTTGCAAAATACTATACGCCTAGCGGTCGCTGCGTACAAGCCATCAATTATTCGGATAGATACAAAAATAAAGATGGCGTATCAAAAATGCCTGATTCTTTACGAACAGCTTTTAAAACAAAAAATGGTCGAACTATTTATGATGGAAGTGGTGTAGAACCCGATATTTTGATAGCAAGACCAATAGTGCCAAATATCGTAAAAAGTTTGCTCGACAATCATTTAATTTTAGATTATGCTACGCAATATCGCCTCAAAAATGATAGTATCGCAAAAGCTCAAGCATTTAAATTTACAGATAAAGATTTTGAAGACTTTGCAAAATATGTGAGTACCAAAAGTTATGATTATGATACAAAAACCGAAAAAACTTTAGAAAGGCTAAAAATAAGCTCTGAAAAAGAAAAATATCAAGAGGCAATTACCAATACCTTAACAGCTTTGCAAGAAAAAATTAGTGCCGAAAAATCGAAAGATTTGCAAAAGCACAAAAAAATGATTCAACGACTGTTAGAGCAAGAAATTGTTACGAGATATTATTATCAAACAGGAGAAGTAGAAATTGGGCTAGACCAAGATGATGAAGTAGCACAAGCTATCGAAATTTTGAAAAAACAAGATAAGTATGACGAAATTTTAGCAAAAAAGTAGTTACTTGCATCTTTTAGTACAAAAAATCTTAGGATTGAAAAAACTAGAAAAACGTTTTTTCAATCCTAATTTATTTATAGGCTGTTTAGTTGCTTTGTAAAGTAAGTTTTTTTCAAATTTTCAGGGTATGAGAAATGACACATTTCTAAAAAGGCAATAGGTTATTGCTTTTTATATTGGACTCTTTTGGCTGAAAAAACAGGTCATTTCTATCTGTTGAAAGAAAAAACTTTAAACGTAAGTACCAAGCACTATTTAATAAACGATAGATTCGTTGCTAACGCATTGAAAACCAAGGTGTTAGTTTCGACGAGATGTATCATTATTTTTGTCTATGTACTTACTTAGATTTTTTTGTACACAAACATATAGAAAAACTAAAGATGGAAAATAGCACCCCTACAACACTTACAGAAGTCATCATATTGGCAGGCGGTTTAGGAACACGCTTACGCAGTGTAGTCAAAGATATACCTAAGCCAATGGCAGATATCAATGGTCGTCCTTTTCTCGAATACGTTTTCAATTATTTGCAGCCACAAGGCATCAAACGCATCATTTTGGCTGTTGGTTATCGTTATGAACTCATCGAACAATATTTTGGCACAGATTACAAAGGCATGAAAATTGTTTATGCAGTCGAAAACTCGCCATTAGGCACAGGTGGAGCAATTCGGTTGGCTTTGCGTGAGGCAACAACCAAAAATGTTGGTGTTTTGAATGGAGATACGCTTTTCACAGCCAATTTGCAGCAATTATATGCTTTTCATCTCAAAAAAAATGCACACCTCAGCCTTGCCGTTTGCGAAATGCACCACTTTGATAGATATGGCACCATAGAGTTTGAGGAACATTACATAAGAGCCTTTCGAGAAAAAAAAGCGGTAGAAAAAGGATATATCAATGCAGGCGTTTATGTGATAAATCAAAATCTTTTGGAGCAAGAATATTTGGGAGAAAAATTTTCGTTTGAAAAAGAAATTTTAGAAAAGTACTATCAAACCAATCCCGAAAAAATGCTGGCTTATCTTGTTTCTCCATCGCCTTATTTTATAGACATCGGCATTCCGACAGACTACGAAAAAGCACAAACCGAGTTGCCTGCTTTAAGTTTTCTTTACTAATTAAAATTTGATACTACACACAATACCTAAACGGTCACTAAACCACAAAAGACATAACATGAATATTATTATCACAGGAGCGAGTTCGGGCATTGGCTATGCCTTAGTGCAACAATTGTCGCAAAACGAAAACCACAAAATCATTGCTATTGCTAGAAATGAAAATAAGCTAAAAGCTTTGAAAGCAGCTTGCCAATTTCCTCAAAATATTCATTATATTTCTTTCGATTTGTCGCTAGAAAGCTTTGAAACATTAGATGTTGAAATAAAAAAGCACTTTTCGAGTGTAGATATTTTAGTCAATAATGCAGCAACAATTTTGCACAAAAATTTTATTGATTCTACCGATTCAGACTACGAAAAAGTCTATCGTCTAAATGTATTAGCTCCCATAAAACTCACTCGTTTAGTTTATCCTTTGTGCAACAAAAAAGCACATATCGTCAATATTGGCAGTATGGGTGGTGTACAAGGAAGCGTCAAATTTGCAGGCTTATCGCTATATTCTTCTAGCAAAGGAGCAATAGCCACTCTCACAGAATGTTTGGCCGTAGAATTTGAAAAAGACGAAATTGCAGTCAATTGTTTGTGCTTTGGAGCAGTAGCTACCGAAGGTTTGAAAAAAGCATTTCCAGACTATGAAGCTCCTATTTCGGCAGATGAAATGGCAACTTTTGCAGCAGATTTTGTATGCAATGGCCATCGTTTTTTCAACGGAAAAGTATTGCCTGTGGCTACTAGCACTCCTTAAAAACTGCTTTTTAGCCAATAGCTTTTTAGACTAAAATTTAAATATGAAAAAGGCGATTTGCGAAAGAATTTATTTTTTCTTTCACAAATCGCCTTATTATATAAGTAGTTGTTGGCACTTATTTTTTATAAAAAAGCTCTAAAATCTCTTCAATCGAACTTTCTATTCTATTATTATTTAAATAACCAGCCACAAAAGCATCATCAATATTCAATTTTACTAGCTCTTGACGGTATTTTTCGGCTGCCTCATAGCTTTCAAAATGACCTGTGACATATCTTGTCAAACCATTTGGCGTTTTTTCTGTATTGATATTACCCGTAATTTTTTTGAAAAAATGCGAACTCTGAGTCAATGGCTTGTCAAATGCACCTATCTGCAACTTAAAAGTAAGGTCGCTTTTAGTGTCGTTTTCATACGTTTCACTCAAATTGCCAAACGCAACAGGCGGATGTTCATATGTTCTGAAAGTATCGGTTGGACGATTGATAATACTTTCGGCCAACATATCGGCTCGGCTTCTTTCGTTGGCAGTGCCTTCTAATACTGCGTGCAAAATTTTTGAATCGCCCTCATCTATTGTGCTTATACTTTTGTCATCTTCTACTACCCCTGATTGCCCATCAATTTTTGAGAGCTTATAAATACGTTCTGGCTCTAATTTAAAATAAAAATTGCCATCTTGCTTTGTATAAAATTCTTGCACTTGGTGCGTACTCATATCTTCTAGCTGCACCAACGCATTGGAAATGGCTTCTTTACTTATTTTATCCAATACAATGCCTATCAAAACCAATTTCAAATCTTTGCGAAACATATCAGAACGCAGTTTCATATCCTCTTTTGATGGCCTAACAGACGAATTAGGCAAAGTGGCCGTTTTCACTTCTGGCTCAGGACTAGTAGCAGGAACAGGAGTAGGAGTAGTAGCAGGAGCAGCTTTTTTCGAAGGAGTAGGTATAAAATTTACTGCCGAAGCTGTTGCAGGAGCTTTTACATTCATCGAAGTTTGTTTTATATCGAGCGTAGCACTTCCGTTTTTTATTGCCAATGCTTGTGGTACTGCCAACAATTCTCTTGCTTTTTCGCTCGTCACACTTACAGTATAAATATCGTCATCGCCATGTCCTCCTTTTCTATTAGAAGAAAAATAGCCTCTCGTTTTGTCTTTATTAAAACTCAATGAAAAGTCATCTTGCGAGCTATTTATGGGTACACCAACATTTTCAACTTTCCAGCTACCATTCTCCATTTTTTTTGCCGAGAAAATATCCAAACCACCTAAACCACCACGGCCATTAGAAGCAAAATAGAGCGTTCCATCGTCATGAACAGTTGGAAATATCTCATCACCTTCTGTATTTATTTCATTGCTCATTTTTTTGGGCGTACTCCATTTTTCATTCTCATAAACAGTCACATACAAGTCTTTGTTTGAAGCACCAGGACGCTCAGATGTAAAGTACAACGTTTTTCCGTCAGGAGCTAAAGCAGGGTGAGCTACCGAATACAAATCATTGCAAAAAGGAAGTTCAGTCGTATTTTCCCACTTATTGTTTTGCCAAGTGGCTTGATAAATTTTGAGATGCGACTCGCCCGTTTTTTTTGCTTTTTTTCGCTTCGTATTTCTCGTAAAATACATTACGTTGCTATACTGATTAAATGTAGCAGGGCCTTCATGTGCTGCAAAGCTACTTTTTCCTTCCAATGGTTCAGGAGTTGTCCATCGTCCATTTTTTTCTTTCGTAAAAAACATATCCATAAACGACCTATCAGATGAAGCAGATTGCTTGTCGAATTGCCCTTGTGGCCGCTCAGAAGCAAACACAATTCCACCATTATACAACACAGGCGAAATATCGCTAACCTTAGAGTTAATAGTCATTTTCTCAATCCTATAGTCAGATTCATCTATTTTATACTGCTCAATATTGCGGCAGGCATCAATAAAATGTTGCGTTCTAGAGTCTTTTGGAGTTGTTTTTTCATAGCTTTCAAAAGCCATTAAAGCATCGTCATACTTTTCATTTTTCATCAAAGCATGACCATATTCTAACTTCAAATAATGTTTTGTTGGATTGTAACGAACAGCTTTTCCATAAGCATAAGCAGCTTTCGGTATATTATTTGTTTTGGCATAACAATCAGCCATTTTTTCGTAAGCTTCCGCATTTTTCACATCTTTTTTCAAGATGCCTCTATACAACTCTATGGCTCTATTAAAGTTAAATTGCTCATAAGCTTCATTTGCTCGTTTGAGCGACTGTGCCGAAACACTGCCACTTATACCGAGCGATATAAGAAAAAAAAGTGATGTCGCAATTAAATTCTTCATAGTGATACCAATATAGTTAATAAAATTTGTTATCTTTAATAAGCCAAAAATCAAGCCATTAAGTATAATAAACAGTCATTTAAATGTCATTATTTTAATGTAAAATAAAAAAAACATGCTCTTTCTTAATACTTAGTACTCATCTATTATTAACGAATTTGTTATATTTTTATTTGCAAAAAAGCACTATTATATGCACTTGTTTTATTAAATTATTGTAATAAAAGCCTATTTTTCGTATCATATTATTTATCTTAAAAATGTAATGTTTTTTTACTGTTCAAAAATATTTGACTTAATAGCAGTAAACTTCTTGAAATCTTGATTAAAGATAGTCAAGTGTATATCTAACATATCATTTTTTTCATATAAATAAAGACACTTTGCTTCTTAATGCTCAAAAAACAGCTCTTTTGCAAAATAATTTCTCACAACTACTGTTGATTATTCGCAAAATTTTCATCTAAAAAAATAGCAACTATTTGAAGGTATAGGCTTTTGAGATAAAAAATAAAGAAAAGAAATGACATATCTTTAGGATATGTCATTTCTAAAAATAAAACAGTTTTAATGTTTTGCAGATAAACTTTATTTAGTCAAACAAGAAAAATAAAATGCCTTTTTCTGGAAGCTAACAGACTGATTTTCAATGTGTTAGCAACTCAAATAGGTTA
The DNA here is from genome assembly GCA_049613665.1 of Chitinophagales bacterium. Lineage (GTDB taxonomy): Bacteria > Bacteroidota > Bacteroidia > Chitinophagales > UBA2359 > JBMZCV01. Next base: position 96,526 of record JBMZCV010000001.1, read on the forward strand.
TATTAATTAGTGTTTGACACTTAAGTAGTCGAACAGATTTATTCTACAAATTGTGAAAACTAACACGCTGAATATCAATGCGTTAGCAACGAATCGTCCTTTATTAAATAGTGCTTGGCACTTAAAATTTTGTAAATAAAAATGGCTTATTGCTTTAGACGTGGATCAAGTGCATCGGTTAAACCCTCACCAATAAGATTGAAAATAGTAACGGTAATAAAAATAGCAAATCCTGGAAAAATAGCCAACCACCAAGCCGAAAATCGGTTGCGTGCAAGATTGAGCAAAGAACCCCAAGTCACATCTTCTGCCACATCTACACCTATGCCTAAGAATGATAGGAATGCTTCTGTCAAAATGGCAGACGCTACGCCAAACGCAATCGCTATCAATACAGGCGTAAGTGCGTTTGGTATGGCATGACGAAAAATAATACGAGCTTCACTAAAGCCCATTGCTTGAGCAGCTTCGATATATTCAAGGCTACGAACTCGCAACAACTCGGCACGAATGAAACGAGCAATGCCTGTCCAGCCTACCAAACCAATGATTATCATTACATTTATGATAGATGGTTTTGTGATAGCCACAATAGATAAAATCAATAGCAATGTCGGAATAGAGTTTAATACTTCTATGAAACGCATAATCAGAATATCGACTGCTATGGTTACTTTTCGGCTCAAAAGTGGTATTTTTTTCAAGACAGAAGCTAAAACATTGGCCAAAAGCATAATAAACAAAAAGATACCTACACTTTTTAGCAATTCCCACAACATTCCTCCTTCTTTTGAGGCAACTCCTATGGCGTATGCCCTTGTAATAAAGCCATAGAAAATAGCAAATATAATGGAAATGCTATTGAGAATGAGCCGAATAATAGAGACTTTCAAGCGGTTGTCGCCAAAATAACCCGCCAATGAGCCAATAAAAATTCCGATAAATGAAGCTATTGCCATTGCAATCACACCTACCGAAACAGCTATTCTAGCACCATGAATCATGCCTGCCGTTACGTCTCGACCAAGTTCATCTGTTCCCATAAAGTGTCGCCATCGAAACGACTTTATGTTGCGTTGCTCATCAAAAGGGCCTACATATTGGCGGTTATACTTATCCATTGTTGTGGGCGAATAAGGTATAAGCGGAAAAATAGCAAACTGATAATCATGTTCGCTCCATTGTTTAATGACAAACTCTTTTTCCCAATTTGTGATGCCCAAATCTACGGCATATTGTTTAAAAATAGGAAATGAAACTTGACTATCTATTTTACAAACAATGGGTTTTTCGTTGGCCAAAAAATCTGCTGTTAAAGCAATAAATAGTATGACAAAAAAGACTCGTAGTGACCAAACTGCTAAACGATTTTTCTTAAACTGTCGATTTACATTTGCCCAATAGCTCTGGTCTTTATTATTTTTGATGATTTTTTCTATGGCATCGTCTTTCTTTTTGTTGAAAAACATAATCTTATATTTTTTTAGTGGCGTTTTTTGAAAATAAATTATTAAGTACCAAGCACTAATTAATATAGCCTTTTTGATGTGCTAACTCATTGACAAGCAGTATGTTAGCTTCTACGAAAAAGGGCAATTTATTTTTAATGTTTGACTCAACCTTGATTTTTTTTGATAACAAGTCATTAATTAAAACTTGTCACTATTGTTTTTATACAAAAAAATGTATAAATTTTTCAAGGTTTGGAAATAGAAATTCTACTTATTTGAATGTAACACGAGGGTCTGCAACTGCATATAACATATCAGCAACTAAGTTTCCTACCATCGTCAAAATGGCTGCAAACATAAGAATAGTATAAACCACAGGCCAGTCTCTCGCAATGATGGAAGAATAAGCCAAACCGCCCATTCCAGGAATGCTAAAAATCACTTCGATGACCACAGAACCAGCGATAGCGGCAGGAAAAATGTAGGCAAACATCGTGATGATAGGAAATAGTGAATTGCGAAAAGCGTGTTTCCAAATAACTTTTTTCTCTTCTAAGCCTTTTGCTCTTGCTGTTCTGATATAATCTTGCTTCACAACATTGAGCATACCGCCACGCATTTGGCGAGCAATAAAAGCTAAAGAACCATAAGTCACACAAATAATAGGTAAGATTAAATGATAGCCAATATCCCAAAAACGAGCCATAAAAGGAGCAGTTTTTGGTAAGTCGGTTACGCCACCAGCAGGAAATAAATGTAAGGCACTGCCATATTCAGGGCTAGTAAAAAACACAATTAGCATAGTACCAATCCAGAAGCTAGGCAATGAATATAAAATAAACAAAACAGTTGTAACCACTCTGTCATAAGTTGAGTCTTTGCGTATTGCTGTTGAAACACCAATAGGAATAGACATGATATAAGCCAACAAAATAGAAATAAAATTGATGATAAGTGTCCATCGCAATGCGTCCCACATTTTATTGGAAACAGGTCGGTCGTCGAGATATGAAAAGCCAAAATCGCCCTTAAAAAAATTGCTTATCCAACGGTGATACTGATTTTCGAAACCAAACCATTTGATACTTGGCACATAGTTTTGCGAAGGCGTTGCTTGGCTCACAATAGATTGATAAGCAGTTGCTAGTGTTGTCGCTTCTTTGCTAACAAAAATTTGCACACTACTATCACTTTTTGCGGCAGTCGAAACTTCGCTTAGTAGCCGTTCTACTGTTCCTGTTTCTGATGTGATATAAAGGTCTTTTATATTGGTACGAATGGTGCGTCTGGCCGAATAGTTGGCACTATCGGCTGGCACTTCATACAATTTTTTTTCTAGCTTTTTTAAAGCCAAAAAATAGGCAGAAATCTGTGGCCAGTTGCCATATTTAGAAATAAAAGTACTCAAATTTTCTCGTTCCGAGTGTTTCACCACCTTGTGCAAAGTATCGGGCATGCTTGCTGATGAGAGCGAAAAATAAAAACTAGGCAAGTGCATTCCCAATCTTTCTGCCATTTCTTGATAAGCTCTTTCGGTAGCCATCATATCGGCCATTTGTCCGCTATCTTGTCCGCCACCGCCTTTCGTGATGAGTTCTACGGGGTCGCCAGGTGCTAGTTTGCTCAATCCAAAGGCTACCAACGAAATAATAAACAAGGTAGGAATAAAGATGAGCAGGCGTTTTATAATATATTCAAACATAAAGTTTTGCGTTTTTTACTTTCGTTTTTGTTCAAAGTTGAAAAATAAAAAATCTAGCTAAATTTTTTAGGTGGAAGGCACTTTAAATGCCAAGCACTAATTAATATGGCTCATTTAGGTTACTAAAACATTGAAAATCAAAGTATTAGCTTTCGCAAATGAGCATTTTATTTTTCTTGTTTGATTAAATATTAATTTGTTTGTCTAAAAAGTATTTTTACTGTTGCTTTGTGTTATCACTAGCAACTAAAAATGATTTGTTTTTAGCTTATTTTATTGTACTGTAATTTAAGTTTTTCAGGGTTTAAAAAAATCATTGCTCCTTTGTTCAGACATGATAGCTTAAAAAAAACCTGTTACGTCTAAGATGTTTTTTTTAATGAAAAGAAAGGAATGACATATTTTCTAGCCAAAACTGACAAATATAAAAAATATGAGCTATCGTAGTTTTAAAAATATGTCATTTCTCAAACCTTCAAAATTTAAATATACTTAGTTTACAGTATCTTTAGTACACTGTAATTTAAATCTTCTAAGCTCATTCAAAAGTTTTTTTTCAATAACAAGAAAGAAATGACATATTTTTCTAGCCAAAAGAGTCAAATATAAAAAAGAATGGACACTTAAGTGCCAAGCACTATTTAATAAACGGTCGATTTGAGCTAACGTATTGATATTCAGTGTGTTAGTTTTCACAATTTGTTGAATAAATCTGTCCGACTACTTATTGTTTTAGAAATATGTCATTTCTAATACTCTCAAAATGTAGAATTACTTAAATTACAGTATATTTAGAAGCTATTTAATAAAGCAGTCGTTTAGTAGCTAACGCATTGACAATCAAGGTGTTATCTTGTTTTGAAATACCCAAAAACTTCTGAATGACTACTTAAATAGCTTCTTATACATATATTTTAACTCAAAATTATTCAGCACTTTGTTTCAAAGCAAATTTCGATTCATCATATCCAGGCCGTGCTACATAAGTATCAGCATTATCGAAACGATTGTGAATAGCGATACGCTCTCGTGGCGACATCAAAAATACATAAGGCTGGTCTTCATAAATCAACTCTTGAATACGCATATATAATTTTGCACGCTCTCCCTCATCAATAGTTTCTCTGATTTTGTCGATAATTCTATCTGATTCTTCATTGCCAAAACCTACTTGATTGCTACCATCTGGAGAATCTGACGATGTATGCCAAATTTGTTTCATATCATCTGGCATAGGCGATTGTACCCAACCCAAACATTTCAAATCAAATTCACGTCTTTTGTTTTTCTCTAAAAATACAGTCCATTCCAAAATTTCAACTTCTATTTCGATACCTGCACGCTTGGCATTTTCTTTCAACAAAATACCGATATTTTTACGATGCTCACGCCCAGCATTTGTTGTATATTTGAGCTTCATTTCCATTTTTTTACCATCAACTATTTTATCAACAATACCATTATTATCGGTATCTTCCCAGCCAGCTTCTTTCAACAAACCAACAGCTTTTTCTACATCATAATTGATTCGTTTCAAGTTTTTGTTGTAGTAAGATTTTGAAGGGTGAATAGGCCCTGTAACAGGCTCGCCCAATCCATATAACAAAACATCAATTATTTCGTTAGTATTTACTAAATGTGCAATAGCACGACGCACACGCTTATCTTCCAAACGAGGGTTTTTGCGGTTGAAACCGATATAGTCATAAGCCAAATGCACAGGAGAGTGCAGATTGAAAAGGCTATTAAATAGTTTATTTTTCTTCAAATCAACAAAATCGCTTGGACGCATCGAACGAGACAAATCAATTTTTTCGCTCTTCATTTCCGATACCGTAGCCGTCCAATCTGTTCGCACTTTATACACGATTTTCGTTGGATTAACCTTTAATGCTGGCACTTTATCACCCCACCAATTTTTCTTTTTCGTCAAAACAATTTGCTGGCCTGTCTCCCACTCCGTAAATTCGTATGGCCCTGAACCTACAACAAATCCTTTTTCTCTTGCAAATTTTGAAGAATTAAATTCTTTAGCAAACTCTTGAATTTTAGGGTTATTTAAAAATTTGTCTTTATTTTTTGTATCATTCAATTCCTTTAATTTAAAATCTTTCATCAAACCTTTTGGGTCATAAACATACTCTGGATAAATCGTATAACCACTAAAAGCTTCTGCCAAAAAGTAAGGTTTTTTAGCAAAAACCGTAAATTTCTTAGGATTGTTAGCATCAATTTTTACATCATCAATAAATTCCATATATGGGCGAATATTTGCCGCTTGTACTTTAGGATTTTTGATAATTTTCATCGTAAAAACATAGTCGGAAGCCAAAATCGGCTTGCCATTATCCCAAGTTGCCTCTGGACGTATTTCATAAGTCAATGACATACCACCTGCATATTCGCCTTCTGTTACATTCTTAATTTCTGGACGGCTAACAGCTAGTTGTCCTTCAAACTCTAAGGTTTTGAAATTAGTGGTCAGCAAGCCCCAAAAAATATTGCCTTCTACATAAGTTGAATTAGCACTTGAAGACAAAACTGGATTAAGTTTATCACAATCTGTTAATTCATGCATTGTAACAGAAGGGTCATCAAGTTTTGTGCTTGTTGTTGGCCCATCAGATTTGCTACCACTACAAGCAGCAAACATAAACGATACAACACAACACAAAGCTAGTAAAGTTTTGTTGGTATGTATTTTCATTGTTAAATTTTTTGTTTTAATAAAATTAGAATTGTTATGTAAAAAACTGCTTTAAAGATAATACTTTTTTGCAATAAACTGAATTATAATGCAAGCTTATTCTAGCAATTTCTTTTCTTTTGTGTGAGTAATATTGAGATAAATAAAGGTAGTAAATAAGATTTTAATATTAGAAAGACATAGTTTTAGCCCAAAAAGTCAATATTTCGCTTCAAACCAGTATATTTTGTGCGTTTCACGGCAGTTTTTCTAAAAATTTCGTTAAAAACCTCTTTTGTCAATTCTTGCCATTCTTGCTTTTTCAGATGTAGCAAATCTTTGTGTGGTTCAAAAAAAGGCTCGTTGTGTTTTTTTGCAAAGCGATTCCAAGGGCAAACATCTTGGCAAATATCGCAGCCAAACATCCAATTATCAAACTTTCCTGCCATTTCGCTAGGCAAGCTTTCTTTCAGTTCTATCGTAAAATAGGAAATACAACGACTGCCATCAACTACTTTGTTTTCGACAATCGCATCGGTAGGGCAAGCATCTATGCAGCGTGTGCAAGTACCACAATAATCTTTTATTGGGCTGTCTGCCACAAGTTCGAGGTCGCTGATGAGTTCGGCGAGAAAAAAAAATGAACCTTGCTGCCGAGTGATGAGTAAAGAGTTTTTGCCTATCCAACCCAAACCGCTACGCTCTGCCCAAGCACGTTCCATGACAGGAGCAGAATCGACGAAAACTCTGCCGTTTATCTCGCCAATCTCTTCATTGATAAACTGCACCAGCTTTCTCAACTTGTCTTTTATCACAAAATGATAATCTTTTCCATAAGCATATTTCGAGATTTTAGGAGCGGTTTCATCTTCTTGCTTCTCTGGCGTGTAGTAAGTATAGAGCAAACTTACCACCGACTTTGCCCCTTCTACCAACTTTGTTGGGTCTAAACGTTTGTCAAAATGATTGGCCATATATGCCATTTTGCCATGATAATTTCTACTGAGCCATTCTTCGAGATGGCCAGCTTCTTTTTCTAGAAATTCGGCTTTCGAAACGCCTACAAATTGGAACCCTAAACGATGTGCTTCTTGCTTTATTAAAGCAGTATGCTTTTCTTTTAAATTTTGCATTTGATTAGTACACTGTAAATTATGTCAATCTTTAATTTTTTTTTGAAAAAATGAGAACGCTCGCCATTGCTTTGTGTTATCGACAGCAACTAAAAGGTATAACTTTATATTTTGGCTTATTTTGCTCTGCCAGCTTTTTAGTTTTTTTACCCAAAAGCTAAACACAAATTTTATTCAAAAGTAATAAATCTCACAGGCACATCATTTGTGAGCCAGACATTGTTTGCCGATAAATAAAATTTGCTACCATTTTCCAACATTCCCAAACAATCTATTTTCAAAACCGTAGGCACACCATGCCTCGTACCCACACTTTTAGCGATATGAATATCTTTTGATAAATGAACATGCTGCCGTTTCATTTTTTTCAAGCCTTTTGCTCTTATATCTCTCAAATTCTTGTAAGCCGTACCATGATACAAAATAGCTGGCGGTATGCGTTCTCGCAGTTCCAAATTTACCTTTATAGAATGTCCTTGATTTGCTCTAATTTTGTTTTGTTTGGCATCAATCATAAAACGTTGTTTGTCATTTGTTTGAACAACCAATTCTACTTCTTCACGACTTGCTGTTTTGCCTGCCGCTTGCATTTTTTCGAGCAATTCGTCCAAATCTACCCAACCTTTTTTATCCATTTTCAAACTTAAAGCATCTGGTTTATGTCTTAATACAAAACTCAAAAATTTGCTTAATTTCTTTTTATTCATTTTTATATAACTATTTTTATTTATAATTATTCAGAAATCAATGATTCGGACATTTTTTATAACAATTTTCAGTTTAATAAAAAAAATCCTTTTGGCAAGCGAAACATACTATTTTTCAATTCCAAAGGCCAGTAAATTTGCAAATATTGGCTGCCTTAGCCTAAAAAAAATAGTATGTTTAAGTAGTCGGACAGATTTATTCTACAAATTGTGAAAACTAACACGCTGAATATCAATGCGTTAGCAACGAATCGTCCTTTATCAAATAGTGCTTGGCACTTAAACCTTTGATAGAAAATGTATAAATGTCCGAACTATTGAGAAATAGGCTTTTGAAATAAAAAAAATTTTTTTTACCAAAATTACTAATCTTGAATAGTTACTTTTATTTTCTTCTTTCAAATTAAGCGATATAATAAGGCTTTTTTTTGAAATTTACTTTCTAGTTGGCTTTTTTTAGCTAAAAAAATAAAAATAATAAACCATAGCCTAATATTTTTATTCTAATATTTTTTGAATGTTACCAAATACCTTGTAAATTAAGTTGCTGCAAATTTTCAAGACATGAGAAATCACATATTTCTAAAAAGGCAATAAGCCATCATTTTTTATAGTTGGCTCTTTTGGCTAAAAAATAAGTCATTTCTAATTTGTTATTGAACAACAAAGTATTTTTTTCATCTCAAAAAAACATACTTAGATAGTTACATCTAAACTTAGAACAAATATTAAAAAAATGTTTGACTAAGAACTTGTAAACATCAAGTAAATATATTAATTTTAGGTTTTGAGTGCCAAGCACTATTTATATAAAGAGTCGATTTTTGCTAATGTACTGATAATCAACGAATTAGGTTTCATCATTTGTAGCGTAAATCTATTCCATCACTTATGACACACACTAAATATACACACTATATTATATGCAAGCTATAACTTACATATAATTATAACAAGCAAAAAAATGAAATTACTTGCTTTTTTTTTATCACTAACCTGTTCTGTTAGTCTTTTGGCACAAATAGGTTATTCGGGATTTATCAATAAATATCCGATTACGTTAGTTTCCGATGCTTATTCAGATGGCGTTGTAAAAGCCATTTATGCGTATAATAAATATGATACGCCCATTCCAATTCAAGGTATTTTGAAAGAAAATAGGTTGGAATTGTATGAAAAAGACGAAAATGGACTTGTTGTTGCAATTTTCACTTTTGAGAATTTTGATGTTGCTGCTCCGCAACTTTTAGGAACATGGACAAATCGAAAAACACAAAAAACGCTAGATGTTCAGCTTTCTAAAGATTTTGATGTTGAAGACAAAGAAAGTTGGGAAGAAATTGAACTTCTGCAAGAAGCGTCCAACAAATATCACTATTTCAAGCTTTTGATAACAAAAGAAAGTGGCGTGAGTAGCGTAAAAATTTTTGAGAAAGGTACTGATAAACTGTTTCAGTCTTTTGAAGTGAAATCGGCTCGTTTAGGCCTCAACAATGTTTTGATTGATGACTACAATTTTGATGGAATCAATGATTTTTCGGTTTTCTTACAAAATTTTGCAGGGCCAAATACTAGCAGTGCTTATTTTTTGAAAAATCCGAAAACTAGACAGTATTTTTTGAGCAATATAAAAGGTACTTCGCTAGAATTTAATCACGAAGAAGAAACGATTATTGAACGAAATAGCTCTGGAGCAGGTAGCACTATTACAACGACCATTTATAAATTGCGAGACAATGAAATGATTGTCATTGAGGCTTTTTGCTATACTTGGGATAGCGAAGTGCAAGAACTTATCGAACAGCAAATGGATGAATGTGAGTAAAAAAACATTTATTTCCTCTTTAGAAAAAGCCTAAAAGTAACATAATTTGTTATTTTTAGGCTTTTCTAATTTTTGAGCAAAAAAAATATAAACAAAAAAAACATGAGCAAAAAAAATCAAATGTTGGTCGCTTTAATGGCCGAATATAAACGTGCTGTTTCAGATTATCAAAAAGTGTTGGAAAATGTATCGCAAGCAGAATTTGTGGAAATAAAAGATGCAGCGACCAAAGACCCTGATTGTCATTCTATCCAAACTGTTAGCACACATATTGTGCGTTCTGGCTATGGATATGCCAATTATATCAATGCTGCGATTGAGAAAGAAGGTTGGAAATATGAAAAAACAGTAGCAAGTCCGACAGTTTGCATTGAGGAATTGAACAAAATGTTGGATTATAACGAAACAACTTTTGAAAATATTTATGGCAAAACAAATGGCGAATTAGCGATTTATTCTTTTAAAGTAAGCTGGGGAGTCACTTATGATTTGGAACAGTTGCTAGAACATGCTATCGTTCATATTTTGCGACATAGAAGGCAAGTAGAAATTTTTTTGAAAATCTCTTAAAAAATAAACCTACAAAATATATAACTTTGCGGCTCACAAAAATACTAAAAAAGTGAAGCAACAACACGAATTGATTATCGTTCTCGATTTTGGCGCACAATACAAGCAGCTCATTGCACGCCGAGTCAGAGAAGCCAACGTATATTGCGAAGTGCTGCCTTTCGACACGCCTATCAGCGAAATAAAAGCCAAAAGTCCGAAAGGTATTATTTTTACAGGCGGGCCAAGCGTAGTTTACGAAAAAGACGCTCCTATTGTCGACTCTGCAATTTTCGATTTGGGCATTCCTATTCTCGGCATCTGCTACGGCGCTCAATTGATTGGGCATTTGTTGGGTGGAAAAGTCGCAAAGGCCGAACATCGAGAGTATGGACGCAAAGTATTGAAAACTACTCAAAAACATCAAATCTTCGCTGGCGTAGAAACAGAAACCACTTGCTGGATGAGTCATACTTATTATGTGAGTGAGCCTCCTCAAGATTTTGATGTGATTGCCGAAACAGATACTTGCCCAATTGCGGCTTTTGCGAGCGACAAACAGCAAGTTTATGGCGTTCAGTTTCACCCAGAAGTTGTACATACGCCCAAAGGCACGCAAATGTTGAGAAACTTTTTGCTCAATATCTGCTGTTGCAAAGGCGATTGGATTATGAGCAATTTTGCGAACATTACCATTGAAGCTTTGCGTAAAAAAATAGGCGACAAAAAAGTTTTATGCGGACTTTCTGGCGGTGTTGATTCATCGGTGGCTGCTATGTTGATTTACAAAGCCGTAGGAAAGCAATTGACGTGCATTTTTGTTGATCATGGTTTGTTGCGAAAAAATGAAGGCGACGAAGTAGAAGAAATTTTCGGCAAACAATACGATTTCAATTTGCAAAGAGTGAATGCTCAAAAGCAATTTTTGGATGCTTTGGCTGGCGTGAGCGACCCAGAACGCAAAAGAAAAATCATTGGAAAAGAGTTTATTGATGTGTTTGAGGCAGAAGCAAAAAAACTTGGAAAAGTAGATTTTTTGGTACAAGGCACGATTTATCCAGATGTGATAGAAAGTGGTACGAAAAATGCGGCTGTTATCAAAAGTCATCACAACGTAGGCGGCTTGCCAGACCATGTAGATTTTGAGGAAATAGTAGAACCTTTGCGTGATTTGTTCAAAGACGAAGTACGAGAATTAGGCCGTGCCATTGGTTTGCCAGACCATTTAGTAGATAGACAGCCATTTCCAGGCCCTGGCTTGGCGATTCGGATTATTGGCGATATTACGGAAGATAAACTTGAAATCGTTAGAGAATCAGACCATATCTATAGAGAAGAAATCGCAAAAGCTGGCTGGGACAAAAAGATTTGGCAATATTTTACAGTTTTGACAGGTATTCGAAGCGTTGGCGTAATGGGCGATGAGCGAACTTATAGCAATACAGTTGGTTTGCGTGCCGTAACTAGCCTCGATGGAATGACAGCAGATTGGGCTAGAATTCCTTATGATTTGCTCGAAAAAATATCTGCTCGAATAGTGAATGAGGTGCCAAACGTAAATAGAATCGTGTATGACATCACGACGAAACCGCCTAGCACTATCGAGTGGGAATAGTTTTTTGTTTAACGAAAAAACTAATAAAAAGTTGTCATTACAAGCCTGCGAAGTAATCTGCAATTCCGTGCCGAAGGCGATAAAATGTCGTTTAACTTCATACCTACCATTTATCATTCTGAATAGCTTCCACTTTTTCACGCTGTTCAAAATATCAAAGGTTCTGACATTTTTTATAACAATTTTCGGTTTAATAAAAAAACTCCTTTTGGCAAGGGAAACATACTATTTTTCAGTTCAAAAGGCCATTAAATTTGAAAATATTGGCCGCCTTAGCCTAAAAAAAATAGTATGTTTAAGCCTTTGATAAAAAAGTGTGTAAATGTCCGAACCATTGAAAGATGTTCGCTATGACAAAAAGTCGGCAGCCTTTATTTGAGATGAAAAAATAGTACGTTTAAAAACACCTATCCATCATTTTTACTTTCTTTCAAAAAAGTAAAAATGATGGATTTTTCATGCAAAACAAACAGTTTAAATAAATAAATATATAAATAATTTTAAACAAAAAGATGAGTTTTGCAAAAAAAAGCTTCAAATATTTCTTTTTTTTAAGCCAAACGTTCCTTTTATTTATTTTTTTGTTGAAAAAAAAGAAAATTTATTTTACTTTTGCGGCTTCTTTATTATTCCTTATACAAAAGTAACTATTCATCTTGTGATATTTTTCATCTCAAAAATACACATCTAAATAGTTACATACAAAATAACATATTTATGTCTAACATTCGATTTCGAGCTATTGAACGCTTACGACAACGCAAAAAAATTGATGTAAAGTTGCCTTCTGACAAAATTTCAGACTATTTTGCAACCAATGTTTTTACGATAGAAACAATGCAACGTTATTTGTCGAAAGAAGCATTTAATAGCATGATAGGCTCTATTGAAGCAGGCAAAAAAATAGATAGAAAAATAGCAGACCAAGTGGCCTCCGCTATGAAATCGTGGGCGATGAGCAAGGGAGCAACTTCTTATTGCCATTGGTTTCAGCCATTGACAGGAGCAACTGCCGAAAAACACGATACTTTTTTTACACCAATTGATAGCGGCAAAGGTATTGAGCGATTTAGTGGCGATGCTCTCGTGCAGCAAGAGCCAGATGGTTCGAGCTTTCCGAGTGGTGGTTTGCGTGCTACTTTCGAAGCCAGAGGCTATACGGCTTGGGATCCTACTTCGCCAGCTTTTATTATGTCGGTGGGTTCGGGCAAAACGCTTTGCATTCCAACGATTTTTATTGCCTACACAGGCGAGTCGTTAGACTACAAAGCTCCTTTGCTAAAATCTCAACAATTTTTGGAAACAGCAGCAGTAGCGGTTTGTCAATATTTCGATAGAAACGTAAAGAAAGTTACGCCTACTTTGGGCTGGGAACAGGAATATTTTGTAGTAGATAGTTCTTTGTTTTATGCTCGCCCAGACCTTGTAGCGACAGGCCGTACTTTGATTGGCCGTCACGCATCGAAAGGCCAGCAGCTAGATGACCATTATTTTGGCTCTATTCCAGAGCGAATCTATGCTTATATGCTTGATTTTGAAACAGAAGCTCTAAAATTGGGAATTTCGATTAGCACTCGCCACAATGAAGTTGCACCGAGCCAATATGAGTGTGCTCCTGTTTTTAGCGAAGCAAACATAGCGGTTGACCACAATTCCTTGTTGATGGACTTGATGGATAGAGTGGCTCACCGACACAATTTGCAAGTGTTGTTTCACGAAAAACCTTATGCTGGAGTCAATGGTTCGGGCAAGCACAATAATTGGTCGTTGGCTACCGACACGAATAAAAATTTGCTTTCGCCTGGCAAAACACCTAAAACAAATTTGCAATTTCTTACCTTTTTTATCAACGTGATTCAGGCAGTAAACAATCATTCCGATTTGTTGCGTGCTGCCATAGCTTCGGCAGGAAATGACCATCGTTTGGGAGCAAATGAAGCACCGCCAGCTATTATTTCGGTTTTCATTGGTTCTACCTTGACAGAAGTACTCGACGAGTTGGAAGAAAGTGTGAAAGAAGGCAAAAAAATTGATGAATATGCAAAAGCAGAACTAAAATTGAGTATTCACAATAAAATTCCAGATTTGTTGCTCGACAATACGGATAGAAATCGAACTTCGCCATTTGCTTTTACAGGCAACAAATTTGAGATTCGGGCCGTAGGTTCTAGTGCCAACTGTGCCGAAACGATGACGATAATGAATACAATCGCTGCCGAACAATTGACTATTTTTAAGAAAGAAGTTGATGCTTTGATTGCGAAAGGCGAGAAAAAAGATGGTGCTATTTTGCGTATTTTGCGTCGTTATATCAAAGAATCTCGTCGTATTTTGTTTGAAGGCGACAATTATACTGATGCGTGGGCAAAAGAAGCCGAAAAACGTGGTTTGTCGAATGTGAAAACAACGCCACAAGCTTTGAACTTTTTTGTGACAGATGAGGCTAAAAAGGTTTTGGTAGATAATGGCATTTTTTCGGAACGTGAACTGACAGCTCGTTATGAGGTTTTGGAAGAAAACTACCTGATGAAAATAGATATTGAAGCACGAATTTTGAATGAACTTGTACACAATCAAGTGATTCCAGCAGCTATTGAATATCAAAATAAATTGATAAAAAATGTGAAAGGTGCTTTAGATGTTGGCGTAGCAAAAAAGGCTTTGAAGTCGCAAGTTGGCTTAATTCAGACTATTTCGGGACACATCAACGACATCAAACGCAAAAGCGATAAAATGACAAAAATTCGACATGGTATGCACGATAGAAATTTGGCTACTACTACTGCCGAAGCTATTGCATACTGCGAAGAGGTAAAACCATTTTTTGCAGAAATCAGACGACATGCCGATGAGTTGGAATTATTGGTAGATAACGAAATTTGGCCATTGCCAAAGTATAGAGAATTGCTGTTTATTAAATAAATATTTTTAGTACACTGTAATATAAGTTTTCAAGGTTTGTTTCATATAAATGTTATGATAATCGAGGTGGAAGGCACTTTAAAAGTGCCTTCCACCTAAATACTAAAAAAGAACGACATGCCTTTGTTGGTGTTAT
>JBMZCV010000002.1:0-107451 GCA_049613665.1 Chitinophagales bacterium
CAATCTTTTTGATTTTCTGACGACATTTTTATATATTAAAATGCAATATTTTATTGCAAATTGTTAATTGTCATTAAAACGTCAAAACGGAAACGGCTGAAATATACATCTCGTTGAAGCTAACACGCTGAACATCAATGCGTTAGCAACGAATCGACCGTTTATTAAATAGTGCTTATCAAATAGTGTTTGGCACTCATTTCAATAACAAAAAAACTATGTAGCAAAGCTATCTACAACTTTCAAAGTGCTATAGCCACCGCTTAATTTTTTGACTTGAATTTGCACCGCAATACGTTCTTTCAAAGCCTCGACATGCGAAATAATACCGATATTTTTGCCTTCTGCCTGCAAATTTTCGAGCGTACTGATAGCCGAATCCAGCGTTTTAGCATCTAGCGTACCAAAACCTTCATCAATAAACAGCGACTCGATGCGTGTATGACGGCCAGCCAAATCCGACAAGCCCAGAGCGAGAGCCAAACTCACCAAAAAACTTTCGCCACCAGAAAGGCTATTCATCGAGCGAACTGCATCGGCTTGGTCAGTATCAATAATCTCTAATTCGAGTTCCTTGTCGTCAGATTTTCTGATTTTATAGCGTCCATTTAGTTTTTTGAGGTG
Source organism: Chitinophagales bacterium (assembly GCA_049613665.1). Lineage (GTDB taxonomy): Bacteria > Bacteroidota > Bacteroidia > Chitinophagales > UBA2359 > JBMZCV01. Next base: position 625 of record JBMZCV010000002.1, read on the forward strand.
TTTGTTTGCTAAAATAACAAGCCTTGCTAAAGTCAAACTTTGTGCAAAAGTACTGAAGACATTGCCGCTTGCCGAGCCTATCAAATCTTTGAGGCGTTTCCAACGGTTGACTTCTTTTTGTTGCAGAGCAATTTTTTCGTTTATCTCTTTATATTCCTCTTTCAAGCTTGCATCTTGCTTGAGCTTAAATTCAATTTCGCCAATTTTCTTATTTATTTCTGCTTGCTGTTGTCGTTGTTCGGCAAGTTCATTCTTTAAAATTGCAATATCCTTTTCGGTATGTTTTTTATGTTGCAAGGCATTTATTTCTGCTTCAAGGTCTTCCAAACTTTTTGATATTTCAGTATGCTTTTTTTCCAAAACTTGCTTTTGTTCCACAATTTCTTTTACTTTTTCTTTCGAAAGCAAAGCATTTTCTAGGCTCGAAATGCTCATAAAACCTTCACTTTTCGACTCTTCTACTAGCGTTTCATGCAAATATGATAAAGCTTGATTTTCATTATTCAAATCAAATTGCAACCTATCGCATACTGTATTAATCGTATTTTGTTCTATTTTTTTAGCTTGATAGGCATCTGCATATTTTTTTAGTTTGCCTTCTGTTTTTTCAATTTCAGTATCGAAAAAATGACGTTCTGTTCTAGCATCTTTAGTGCCAAAAGTTTTATTTAAAACATCAATTTTACTTTGCAAATCGGCTATATAAGCTTGTCTTTTTCGTACTTTTTCGCCTATATCAAGCAATTCTACCTTTTGTTTTTTTAAGTTTTCATCTATATTTTTTAAGCTTATTTCTAATGCAATATATGTTTTTTCGAGTGTTTGCTTTCGTTCTTGTTGTTCAATATATTTTTGTGAACGTTTTTTTAAATTGCTGATAAAAACTTTTTCTTTTCCTTTATTTGGCAATTTTAAACGATATATAATTAGCTGATTTTCTAGCTTTTCAGAATTTTGAACCAACGTTTTCTCTGCATTTATAATATTTATTTCTAAGTCATACAAATCTTCTTGTAGTCGCTCAAAAGCAGTATTTAATGTGGCAAGTTTATTTTTTTCTTGTGCTAATTTTTCTTTGTTTTTTCGAAAATTATGTCGTAATTCTTCTAATATTTGCTCATTTTTTTTGACTAACGAAAGCTCTTGCTTACATTTTGCTAATTCTTGCTGTTTTTGTACCAAAATATGTTGTATCGCTGCTATATCATCAATATTATTTTCTAAATGTAGATTTTCATTTAGAACTTCGAAAAGTTGTGATGATTTGTCTTTATCTTCTCTAACCTGTTTTCCATTTTTTCTTATATTTTGAAGGTCGGCTTCCAATTTCGCCAAGCTTTTTTCTAGTTTATTGATATTTTTTTGCAATTTTTCTACTTGCAAACGCATCTCATTTCGTGCCGTTTCTCGCTTCGATACTTTCGTTTCATAATGGTTTTCGATAAAAGGGTGATGCAACGAGCCACACAGCGGACAGGCTTCTTTTTCTTTCAAGAGTTGTCGATTTTTTTCGTGATTCGCAATCATTTTTTCGGCTTCCAAAAGCTGTTCTAGCGTTTCGAGATGTGCTTTTTTACTGTTGCTTTGTTCTTGTAAGGTTGCTAAATTCTTTTGTTCTGCTTGTTGTTTATCGAATAAATCTTTGTATTCTTGCAGCAAATCTTGTAGTTGAAAACAACGCTTTTTGTAATCTGTCGCTACATTTATTTGTTGCTTTAGCTGTTCGATGGCTGGCAAAAGCTGCGTAATTTGTGTTTCCAATTGTTCTTTCGCTGCTAATCCAGCTAATTGTTTTTCACTTTCTAATATCGCTTTTTGTAAAGTCTCATTTTTTTCATTCAAATCCAAAACCAAGCGTTTAGACTTCACAATTTTAGCCTTTTCTGCTTTTTGTTTTTTTATTATTTCTGCTACTTTTTCCTTATCATTATATATTAATTTTATTTCAGTAGCAATATCTTTTAGCTGTTTTTCGATAAAAGCAATTTCGCTTGATAACTGTTTGTCTTGTTCATTTTTTGCTAAAAAAGCACTAACTTTTTCTTTTTCAGTAGCAATATTTTCTATTTCAGTAGCTGTCTGCAATTGCTTTTTTTCCAAATTTAGAAATGCCTTTTTCAGTTTTTTTCCATCTTGAATAACTAGCTTGCAATCTTCATCTTTTATACTCATTTCCTTTCCAATCGCTAAAGCATTTTCAATATTTGGGCGTGCTATCTTTTCTTTTCTTTTCGTTTTTTCTAAATCTTCTTCACATTTTTTTTGAGCAAAATAAGCCTTGCTTTTGAGTTCAGCAATATGTTTTCGTTCTACTTTCGACTCTTCTAGGGCTTGATAGAGCGTAATTGTTCTTTTCGAGCGGCTTTTCCAGTCATCTAATAGGCTTTGCAAAGGCATTGCTTTTTCGTGTTTCAGCAATTTTTCTAAGGTATTTTCAAAATTTTCTTTTTGGCTCAACAGAAAACTCAAATCTTGTTGCAAGCTTTGTTTTTTGGCTTCTAAAATTTGCAAACGTTCTAAAAAATCAATCTGTTTTTGTGTCATTTGTGAGTTTTCAAGAATGACAGCACTTTCATTTTTTTTCGCTTCCAAATCATTCTTAAAATCCTTTATTTCTGTTTCGTTCAAAAGCTGCTTTGCGTTAATTTGGCTTTCTAAAGCTTGCAAAATTTCATATTCTAATTTATTTTTTTTATAAGCAGCTATCGAAATACTTGAATACATCTCTGTGCCTGTAATTCGCTCCAATAAATCTCCTCTTTCGTTTTCTTTGGCTTTCAGAAATGCTGCAAATTCACCTTGCGACAACATCACAGAACGCATAAAACGGTCGTAGTCTAAGCCTGTGATTTCTACAATTTTGCGTTTGACTTTTGTGCTAGTATTGGTTTCGGCAAGAGCTTGGCCAGCCAAATTTTCGAGTATAATACTATCGTCGTTGAGCAAATCTATTTTTCCTAAATAAAATAGTGCCATTTTGGGTGTTTGCAAATTTCCATTTGCTCGCTTTCTCGCTCGTTTCAAAAGCCATTCGGCACGATAAATTTCATGTGTTTTAGTGTTGGGGTTTTTGACCGAAAAAATGAGATTCGAACCACATTCGCCTGTGTGTCTTGTCATAATTTCGCTTGGACTTGCACCACCATGACGTGCTACACGGCCATATAATGCAACTGTTATGGCATCGAGAATGCTCGTTTTTCCTGCTCCTGTTGCTCCTGTGATGGCGAATAAACCTGTCTGAACAATAGGTTGCCGATAAAAAGAAATGGTGAAAGCTTTTGAAGGAGAGTCGCATTTTAGCGAATTGATATTGTAGAAAGCTACGCTTAAAATTTTCATTTAAGAAGGTTTAGTGAAACAAGAGAAAGTAATAATGGTTGTATAATTGAGAATAAACATGTATTTATTTTACATAAGTTTTGAATACGCTTAATAAGCTTTCCCAATAAGCTTTGTATTCTTCTACTTCATTTTGCGACCGCAATTGTGTGTGTGTAATTTTGAGTGTTGTTTTTTGTTTTTTACTCAAAAAATCAATATCCAATTTGCTTATTGCTCCTTCTACCAAAATTTTGAGTTCCAATTTTATCAGTTTGTTTGGAGTAATTTTTACAAAAGTTATTTCTGCAATATCGTCAAAATTGAAGCGGCCACCTACTTTAAATTCAATATCGAGGTAAGGAGATAGCCATTGCGACAAGTGATGAGCATTTGTGAAATAAAAATATGCCTTTTCGATTGGCAATGAAACGCTTCGACGAATACTAAAACTAAAGCCTTTTTCAGTTTGGTTGGCGACTCGAATACCTTTCATATATTCGTAAGCGATAGCGATGGTTTGCGACCACCAAATAGTTAGTTGATGCTGTTTTTGCAAAAAAGCGACAATGGCTTTATATCCTTTTGTTGTTCCATCAAATTCGTCTATCAAAACATACCATTCTTCTAAAGTATGTCCTGTTTTTTCAATAATGGTTTCTTTTTTTATGCGTTGTGAAATATTATTTTTATTCATGTTTATATTACTTTTTCTAAGTGCTAGGCACTATTTAATAAACGGTAGATTCGTTGCTAATGTATTGATAATCAAGGTGTTATCTTGTTCTGAAATGCCTAAAAACTTCTGAACGCCTACTTAATGTTTCGATTATCAGGCAAATTTAGGTAAAAATAAAATAAAAAAGCACCCAAACTATAAGCTATTATGTCGAATTTGTCGGCAGTATAAGCACTATGATAGGCTGGCAACAAGTATTCGAAAGCAAGAGCGTAATAAGCCACAGCAACAATGATTTGCGTTTTGCTAAAAATGTAATTTGGATTGCGAAAAGTGAAGCGTCTTTGAATGTATAGTGCAATGCTCAAAACGACAGGCATACAGAGCAAGTCATCGCCATAAGCGTGCCAAAAAGGAATAAAAATTTGAAAGCATTTTTCGGCTATTTGGTTGAGCAAAAATAAGCTTATTGCTACTAGAAAGAGCCAGTGTGTAAATATTTTGTGGTAAGTTGTTGTGTGATTTTTCATAAAAAGGAGAACAGGAAGTAATAATAAAACCGCAAGATTTGAAATAAAATAAATCTTACGGTTTTTTATATGTTATGTGTTTGGCAATGCTCAAAAAATAAGCTCTTTATTTGTTTTAGTCTTTTTTGTTTTTTTTATCTCAAAAGCCTATACCTAAGTGCGAAGTGCAAATGCAGAATTTATTTTTTATATTTAATTAACTTGTCATGCGACGATAAGCTATCAATAAAATAATAGAACCAACAACGGCTAGTATGATGCTTGTAAGGTCGAAACCTTGTACGCCACCAAAGCCTAATACTCTACCGATAAAACCGCCAATATAAGCACCAATTACTCCGATGATAGAAGTAATGATATATCCTCCAGGGTCGTTGCCTGGCATCAAAAATTTGGCTATTGCTCCTGCTAATAAACCGAAAATTGCCCAATATATCATAATGATTTAATTTTTTAGAAATGAAATAAATAGTCGTTCAGAAGTTTTTTAGCATTTTAGAACAAGATAACACCTTGATTATCAATACATTAGCCACTAAACGAATGCTTTATTAAATAATACTTAGCACTTACCAATAGGAATAAGTGCCAAATATTGCGTTTAAAAAAAACTATTCAACACTAGCAATTTTTGTTTCATAAAACTTACTATTGAATAGTTATGATTATCATAAGATAAGCTTTTTTTTTAAAATATCCAAATAGTAGTAATGAGTTTTTAAGTGCCAAATACTAATTAAGATAGCCTGAAAATTTGATTTGTTAAAGCCTTGAAAATGATTGTGTTAGCTTTCGCAAATAGGCAATTTATTTTTAAAAGTTTGACTGATGGCATTAGAATCTTACTACTCCAAAGGTTTTTTATAGCTTCCAAGTAGTGAGACCTTCTTGCACAAACTCATATCTTTTGAGGTCGCCACCAAATTGTTCGAGAGCTTTTCTGACTTCAAACCTTGTGTTGGCAGGGCAATATAAAATCATGAAGCCACCACCGCCAGCTCCCGAAATTTTGCCACCCGTAGCACCATGTTTTAGAGCAGTAGTATAAATGTTGTCTATCAAGGGAGTCGTAATTCCTTTTGCCATTTGCTTTTTAAATCGCCAGCCAAAATCCAATATTTCGCCTATTTTGTTGAGTTCGCCTCTTAGCAAGGCTTCTTTCATCATCACAGCTTGTTTTTTGAGACTGTGCATAGCTTCTATAGATTGAGTTTTCTTTTTGGTCACGTTTTTGGCTTGAGCTTCGATAATAGTAGAAGATAGGCGGCTCGTTTGGGTGTAGAACAACAATAAATTGTAGCTCAATTCATTTTTGTACTTATTTCGTATTCGCAAAGGATTGACAATAACCTTATCGTTTGCATAAAACTCCATAAAGTTGAAACCACCAAATGTAGCTGCGTATTGGTCTTGTTTGCCGCCAGCCATAGCCAAATCTACTCTTTCTATTTGATAAGCCAAATGAGCAATATCGTATTCGCCAAGTGGCAGATTGAGCCATTCGACAAATGCTCCCAAAATAGCAGCAACAAGCGTAGAGGAAGTTCCCATTCCTGAGCCAGCAGGACTATCAGTATGCGTAGTTAGTTTGAAAGATAAAGCTTGTTTTGTAAAATGTGCCACGATGTGGTTATATACACCTTTGAGCAAATCAAGTTCGCCATCTATGGGCAAGCTATTTTGCATATCAAATTCACATTTTTCTTTTCTATCAACAGCTTCCAAAATAATTTTGCCATTGTCGAGTGGTTCGATAGTAGCGTAGGCATACATATTGATGGTAGCATTTAGAATAGCACCACCATACAAATCGGAATAGGGGCTAACATCGGTGCCGCCACCAGCTAAACCAATTCGCAAGGGAGCTTTACTTCGGATAATCATATTTTTTTATTTTTTCGTTAATTTTTTTATTCTGTTTCTTCTGCTTCTATTACCCAATGATGAATAGGCTCGAAGGCTTGTTTGCCATCAAATAATATTTTTTCTAAATTTGGTTCTCCATCATTATAAATAGCATCTACATGTTTTTGTTTTAAAGTAGTATTGTAAATTCTCATGTCTTGCATATCGCCATTAAAATCGGGAATAAGAAACTTTACTTTAGCATCTTTTTCTTGAATCAAATAGCAGCTCTGATGTAGCTTTCCATCTACATAAATTCCTATTTCGCTACCTGTATTGCCACCGCTATGAAACCAAACGACATGATGCCAATTTCCATCATTGATATTTGAGGTTTTGAGTACGCTACATTTTCCTTTTGGGCCATATTGAAACGAAAAGCCACCTTGATTTCCTACTGCTTTTGAGCCAATACTAATACCGCCTGAAAAATGTTCGCCCAAAGAAATCGGAGCACCTGGCGATACTGTGTTTGCTTTTGACCAAAAACTAATGCTGAAAGGTCGCTTCAAATTAATATCTACATAAGGGTCGAAATGAGAGGTAACAACACCTTCGCTAGATTCTAATAAGGCTTCTTTTTGCTCTTCTTTGCTCCAACGATATACTTGTATATTGCCAAAGTTTTTTACCATGCTCACGGTATTTGTACCCAACGTAAAAGAGCCTTCTTGTGGCAAGCCTTTTCCCCAGCCTCCATTTCGGAGCAAGTCTAATACAATAAAACCGCTTTCGCTTCTATCCATAATTTTTCGTATTCTATTGAAGCGTTCTTTGTTTTGATAAGCATAGCCATACATTTCTTGAGCACCATATTCGGCTGCTAAAAAAGAGCGGAAAATAGTAGAAATATACACTTCGTCTTTCAAACTAGCTTTATCATATTGGCTAAAAAATTCTAATAATGGTTTTTTATTAAAATGGTACTCTAAAGTAGTGTAGTTTAAGCTTTTTTCTATTTGCGGACTTTTTGCAGTCGCAAAACTTATGTTGGGTTGAAAAACCTTGAAAACGAATAAAAAGATAGTGATATACATCGCTACTTTAAAGCCAATATGCTCAAAAAGTCTTGCCGTACTGAACAAATAATAAATAGTTGCTCCAATAGCCAAAGAAAAAAGTGGCAGATAATAATATACATAACGAGGAGCATAAAATCTGCTGAAAAAATAGGCATAAAAAGTAATGATAAATAAGAACGACAATAGATAAATCAAAACATATCTATGTTTATTGATGAGTGCAAACACAAAGCTAATAAGCAGTAGTAGATAAATTAAAAATGTATCTGTTGATGCCTCATACCACCAATGTATTGGCCCTTTTAGATTAGTTTTAAAGAAAGCACCTGCCCATTTCATAGAAGCAGAGTCTTGCGAAAAACTCACAAATTGTTTGGCAAGTGCTAGTGCTTTTATATCAACAACAGAGGTAAATACCAATACTAAGACAATGCTAAAAATGGCAAGAAAACTCAAAAGACCATAGAAAATGAATGGATACTTTTTGAAAGTAGCGATAACACTATCCAAATGTGTTATCATATAAAATAAAGTAATAACTAGAAGTATTAGAATGAATACTTTTAGTGTAGAAGAGCTATCAATAAAAAAGGCATATATCAGAGTAATCAATATAGGAAGCGAATATAAAACAAACTTTTTTAGATTTTTGCTTTCATAATTAAAAACTAAAGGCAATATTTTTAATAATAAATAGGCAAGTGCGAAAATAACAGGTGTATAATAAGCATATTCACGCACATAACGAGACATCACAATAGCCCACGGCGACATTGCCCACAAAAAAGCTGCGATAAGTCCGATTTCTTTATTTGCTTTTTTACCTAACCAATAAATTGGAATAACCGTAAGTGTACTGATTAGAATACTGGGTATGCGAGACCAATATAAATAGCCATAGTAGCCAACAGCATCTCCTATCCAACAAAAAAACACAGAAAGATAAGTGACAATTTGGGCTCGTTCATAGTCAATAGTTCCTCTTGTGAGAATAGAGTAAATGCTTTCGAGGTGCAATTCTTCATCACAATAAGCATCCATATCGGTTACTTCCCATATTCGCAAGCCAAATGACAAAGCAACAACACCAAATAATAGTAAGGAATAAACCCAACCCTCTTGATATATCGCTCGGAGCAATGGCCCAACAAAAAAACGATTTTTTAAGCTCGGAAACTCTTCATCAAAACTTTTGGCTGACATATGCTTCAACTTATCGGTAATCGGTGGAGGCAAATTTTGATATTGCAAAGACCATAGCAACAAAGAAGAGGCAAAACCAAATAAAAATAAAAAGAAGAAGCGAAAAGAATCGAGAAACCCTAAAAAACTAAAGTTGAAAGGTGGCGAAAAAGATAGATTGATTAGCAATGTAGTAACAAAAAAACCTTTAATAATTTGTTGTGTTGTTTCTTTGTGATGGTGAAATTGAAAAATAAGCGTAGCTATCGCAAAAAAAACGCCATACATAACAAAGGCATTCCAACTAACACTATTTTGCTTGCTCGTAAGCAAATAAGAAATAAGAAATAAAAAAGTAAGTGGCAGAGTATTGTAAAATACGGATTTCAGTTGTTGGAAAACATTGTTACTTAAATGGCTGTCAACATTGCTTGTAGTCATAATGCCTATATAATTAAAAAAGTATAAATTAATTGATTGGATAACTTAAATAGTGCTTGGCACTTACTTGTCGTAAAAATAAATTTATTTTGCTTTCATCAAGTTTAGTATTTGCATACCACTAATATCACACGAAAACTGTCGCTCATTTTCATAGCCTTTTGCTATCAATTCTTGACGATAATTTTCATCTCCCAATACTTTCAACAATTGATTTTTGATATTTTCTACACTCAAAGGGTCTTTAATATAACAAACAGCATCTCCTCCTATTTCAGGTATAGCACTTGTGCCAGAAGCTACCACAGGACAACCACAAGCATGAGCCTCTAAAACAGGCCTTCCCATGCCTTCATACAAAGAAGGATAAGCATACAAATAAGCTAGTTGATACAAATAAGGCATTTCATCTCGGTCGATATAACCAATTTGTTTTACTCGTTTGCTATTGTTTATCAAATCATTGGCTTCGGGCGTTTTATAATTCTTGATACCTGTCATCACTAGATACAAATCTTCATCTTCTATCTGATTAAATGCTTTGATAAGGCGAGCCAAATTTTTGCGTGGCGTAATATCTCCCGTATAAAGCATAAACTTTTTGGGTAGCTGGTAGCGCTTTTTTACCTTTTCCAACTTTTTCGCATCAATATTAGCAGGATTTGTCATTGCTTTATAAATATCGGCAGCTCCCCAAAACGTAATTTCAACTTTTTCGGCTGGAATATCCAAAATATTTACAATGTCATTTTTGCTCAATTGCGAAATTGTTGTGATACTATCGGCACGCTTACACGAGCTGCGTATCATGGTTTTCATGTATATCGTATCCAAAAACTCATACGCATTATATTCGGGCAAATAATAAGCAAGGTCATGTACCGTTACTATTTTTCTAGCTTTAATAAAGAAAGGAACAACATTTTTGGGAAACCAAATAGCATCTAAATTCAGATTGTTGAGTATTCGAGGAGCTTGCACATAATCGCAAATAAATTTATTGTTTGAAGTCATAAATATTTCGTGAACATTGTCTGGCGTATTTTCAAAATAAATTTTGCCCACATTATGCACAATAAACAACTCATCTGTTGGTTTTATAAACTTAATAATGACTTCTGATATAGTGTGTATGGCTTCATGTACGCCACCTTTGCCCGAGAGACCTCTTGCATAAATTCCTAATCGCATAACTTTCTGTTTGTTTGGTTTGACATTCCTATTTTTCCATAGATACTATTTTTTTTAATAGAACTAAAAAAAATAGCTTATTTTTAGGAATGAAAGCACAAAATTAATAAATAATTACTTTTTTAGTATCAAATCGTCTTGATAAAAAAGAAATTAAGTGCCAACATCATTTAACAATTAGATAATTTATGCTAATGCCTTTAAAGTTAGTGGTTTGGTTTCTGCAATTTGTATAAAATTTAGATTTGAGCTAGAATATAATATTGATGTCATTTTAAGCATAAAAAAGATATTTTTGTTTTAGCATAAATTTTTTTTAACCCCCCTCATTTTCGCCAAAAATTCAATATGAATGCTTTTTATAAGGAAAAAGATAAAATTTGAACATTTTCTAAGCAATTTAGAAATATTTTAAGCATAAAAAAAAATAACACCGAGTATAGTTATGCTATTAAGAGATTTATAATATGTGACTTTTAACTTAACAAAGCGTCCTATGTTGGCCTAAAATTATTTCACTCAACAACTATTATAATTAAACTATTTGGATAAATAAGTAAATAACTTATGCTACAAATTTTGGTAGCTAACACACTGAAATTCAAGGTGTTAGCACAAATTGTACTATTATTAAATAGTGCTTAAAAGGCAACTTATCCAAATGCAAAGTAAAAGCAAAATATGCGATTGATACCATTATTAAACAACTCAATTTTGTAGATTTTAGAAACCAAATATAATGAGTGAAAACCTATTTAAAAAAATAGAAGACCCTGATAAAGAACTGAATCCTGATGTAAAAGATAAAGTTTTTGGGACATACTTCCTAACAAATATTGTTGCAAAAACAGCAGAATTGTTTTCTGCATCTATTATAGAAGTCGTTATTGGATTTATCAAGATATTGGATAACTCGCCACACAAAAGTGACGACAATGATACTAATGATAATGAAAGACCTCACCAATAACTTTTATACTCATTTGATATAACTTATAAAAATTTTTAGTGAACAATTAACTAAATTTTTGGTTAAGTAAGTGTTATATATATACATATTACTCAATGTACGCCAATCATAAAACACAATATATGGAAACAGCAAGAATACAAGAGGTATTAGAAAATATGTTAACTAACTTCCTGAATGGAGGAATAAAAATTGCTATTGGTCTAATAGTTTTATTTATAGCTTGGTTTATAGCCAAGTTTATATCTGGAATTATCCGTAAAGTATTGAAAACAGTACAAGCCGACCGATTAGGCGATAAACTTAAAGAAGTTGATATGTTTAGCAATATAGATTTCTCTTTGAGTGATACTATTGCAAAACTTATTTTTTGGGTTATTATCTTGGTTTTTATGATGGCAGGTGCTCAAATATTGGGTATTACATCGCTTGCCGATGGTATCGCAGCTATCATTGCTTATTTACCAAAACTTTTTAGTGCTTTAATTTTCTTTTTGATAGGTGTAATGGCAGCCAATCTTGTTAAAAGTGTCATTGACTCGGCTATGGCTTCGCTCAATATTAGTGCAGGGCGTTTTATTAGCGGTTTTATTTTCTATTTGTTAGTTATTGTTATTGGTCTAACAGCTCTTGAACAAGCTAGTTTTGAAACAGAAATTTTGAAACAAATTACATTATTGGCTACTGGAGCAGTCTTTTTTGCATTTGCTTTAGGCTATGGTTTTGCTTCAAAAGATATTATGGCCAATATGTTGGCATCTTTTTATGGACGTGATAAATTTACAGTCGGACAACGCATCAAAGTTGATGCTATTGAAGGTATTATCATAAAAATAGATAATACTTCTGTTACGGTAGATATTGGAGAGCGAAAAGTAATTATGCCAATCAACAAACTTCTAAATTCAACAGTAGAAATATTTTAGAAGCTATTTAAATTTTGTTTGACATTCAATTATTTTTTGAAAAAGAAACCCCTATTCTCAACTTTTTTGTTGAAAATAGGGGTTTTTGCTTAATGCCTCAGCAATGAAGCTATCAGTTATTATTTTTCCTTAAAACGATATTGCGAAGGCACATCTATATATTTTCCTGTTTTGGGGTTGAAAGTCAAAGGGTGCAAATCGAGATGACTAATACGGTTGCAACGCAAAATGCGGTCGGCCGATAAAAAAACACCTTTGAAAACGCCAAATTCATAAATAGAATGCTTGCTAAAGTTGGAACAAGACAACTCGTATAAACAATGGCGGCCTAACTGTGGCGAAATGCCGTTTTGATAACTAAACATAGCACCTTTTAGTAGCAAACTGACAGGGTTGTAAGTCATAAAAACATTTTTGCGTTTGCTTTTCATTATTTTTTTATCATTGCCGATATGCTTATGTTCGTGTTGTTTTTTATGAGTTGTCGAAATATTTTTTCCCTCTAAAAGTGCCAAATCTATTGTTTTATTTTGGCTAAAAACCGTTTGACAAGTTGCGAAAATCACTAAAACAAAAAACAACTTCAAGCACTTTTCACTAATCATTTTTTATAATCCATTTATCCAACATTTCGCAAGTGAGATATTTGTCTTGCACCTTAATATAGGTAGTCGGAATACGGCGATTGAGCCAATCAATCATAGTTTGCTGTTGTTTTTGAACTTCTACTACTGATTGAAGTTTGTTATAGTCGTCTTTCAAATTGGCAAGATGTGGCTCGGTGCGAGTATAAACGTGCAAGATGCGAAATGCCTGCGAACCATCACGCATTTGAAACTGAATGGCTTTTGAGGTTTCATTTTCGGCTAGTGTATCAATGGCGAAATAAAGCGATGGATCTACCTGATCCATTTCAAAAAGCGTTGAACTTGTATTTGGATTAAAGATAAGACCGCCAGTGCCTTTAGTTTCTTCATCTTCCGAAAATTTTTCTACAGCTTCCTTAAAATTTAAAGTATCTATCAGTATCAAATTTCTGATACTATCTAATTTATCGGCAGTTTTGGCTAAATCATCTTCCGTTATTTCTGGTTTGATAAGAATGTGTCGAGTATGAATTTTGTCGCCTCTACGCTCCAACAACTGAATGAGATGCAAGCCAAAAGATGACTCCACAGGCTCAGACATTTCGCCTGCCTTGAGCCTAAAAGCTGCTCCTTCAAATGCTGCCACAAACTGCCCACGTTCTACCCAACCCAAGTCACCACCATTGGCAGCCGAACCAGGATCAATAGAGTGTAGCTCGGCTAACTTTGCAAAGTCAGCACCTTCTTCTATTTGTTTTTTAAAGCCTAACAATTGTTGTTTGGCAGCTTCTTTTTTGTCGGCTTTCACTTTTGGAAGAACAACAAGCTGTGCTAGCTCAATTTCAGCATTAAAATAAGGAATACTATCTTTTGGAATAGCTTCATAAAAAGCCTTTACTTCCGATGGCGTAATACTGATATTTGCCAAAACTTGACTTTGCATTTTGCGAGCCAACAGTTGTTCTTTTACATCGTCACGAAAATCTTCTTTGATTTTTGCAGCAGATTTTCCATAAAATTCTTCCATTTTTTCGACATCACCGCCAAACATGCTAACGAAATAACGAATCCTTCCATCAAGTTCGTTTTCTAACTCGCCTTCGCCCACTTCAAGGCTATCAATCTGGGCATGAGTCTGAAACATTTTTTCTAGCAAAAGTTGATCTACAATTTGACACCTCAAATCGCCATTGTCTTCCATGCCTTGAGCTTTTGCTTGTTGATATTGCACTTCGATATCGGAAGCCAAAATAATGCGTTCTCCTACAATAGCAACAATTTCGTCAATGATTTTTTCCTGTGCTACAATAGCAACAAAAGGATTAATAAGCCACAAAAAAGCCATAGATTTTAAAAAAACACTTGTGTAAGCTTTTGATTGTGAATAAGTTAATTGAATGATACTCATATTTTTTATATGTATAATTTATTTTTTAGCCAATAAATGCCAAGCACGATTTAAAACACTTCAAAATCATTATTATTCAAAGCATTTTGATAAATTTTTTCTTTAATATCTTTAATATATTCTATTTGGCGTTTGTTGAGCAACACTTTTGTGATGTTTTCGGTTTCAAAACTCATAGGAGCAGTTTTGCTTTTCAAGCCATAGTCCGAAATCTTGATGACATAAGTATTAACAGCATCTTTTGTCTGATAAACGGTATGTGATTTCAAAAAAACGCCAATATTGTCGGTTGCAATTGGAATTTCGCTAATAAAACTATTGAATACATACCACGAAGGCGACAAGGAATAATTAACAGCATATTTTAAACAATATTCTTGCAATTGTTTTTTGCCTGCTTCGCTATCGTCTTTTAGCCAAGATTTTAGATTTTCTTTTTCTGGAGCTTCATTTTTTACCACCACAAATTGAGCTTTCAACACATGTTCTCGCAATTTGAAATTAGCTTTGTTAGCTTCATAGTATGCTGTGATGTCTGCTTGCGTAACAAGACTGTCTAGGTTTCGTTTTAGCAAGTTTTGTTCAAACGAAAACAACAATAAAGACGCTCTATAATCTTCTATTTTTTTGTTTATTGCTTCCTGATTATTCGTTTCTTCTTTATTAGCTTCATTGAGCAATAAGTTTCGTCTTATCCAACTTTCGATATGATGATTAATAATATCGGTACTATCGGTAGCTGTTACTTTTTTGTTGAGCAAGCCATTCAAATCGGAGCGATACAAATATTTGTTGTAAACTCGTGCTATGGGTTCGCCTTCGCTTGCAGAAGTACCAAAATAGGTACAACTTGTCATCATTATACTAACGAAAAAAAAGCAAACAAAGGCTGCTTGATAGGATAATAAATAAGTGTGTTGTTTCAATTTTTTTTTAAACTTATGGAAAAATGTGTATGAAAAAATGTTTTTTTTGTTAAAATTGACTTGTTTTTTTCTTCTAAAAAAGCTTTAAACCATAGCATATAAGTCTTTGTTTATCAGCACTTTATAAGTTTTATATGAGCAATTAAATATTTTCTTTTTCTTCTAAATCATTTAGAGCCATTTCTGCCGATACATTTTCGGGGTGAAATGGCGAATTGGCTTGATGAATAGCAATAGAACGTTTGGCATCATATATAGAAAGATATAGAATCGCTATTGAAATTAGCCCAAGAAAAGCATAACTATTGAGCATTAAGAAAAAGTCGTAAGCACCATGTAACAAAATTGCAAAAAACAAACCTTGTAATAATAATTTGCTTCTGTTGGCATAATCAAATTTTGCCAAACCTACATAATAGCCCATAATAATTCCGAAAGCTGCATGAGCTGGAACTGCTGTAAACATTCGCAAAATGGCTACTTCTAAGCCTCCTGCTTGCACATATAGCAAGTTCTCGAAGGTAGCAAACCCCATACCAATCATTACGGCATAAATAATACCATCATAAGGTTCGTTAAATTCTTTGTGTGGATACATCACAAATCTCAAAAATAGAAATTTAGCCAACTCCTCCGACAAAGCCACTACGCCAAAAGCATAGACCATAATGGACGGCCAAGTGTAAGCTTCGTCTAAACCTAAAAACTCGCCAAAATAACCACCAGCTAAGGCTGGCACAACACTAAAAACGCCTAGCAAAAACGCCATTAATAGCAATTTAGGCGGCTCTTTTTCGTGTTGGTCTTTCGTATAAATATACCAAATAATGGCTGCACTTGGTGCAACTGCTAGTGCTAACAAAAGAAGTATCATAGATGAAAATTGATGTTTTTAGAAGAATGATAACATAAAAAAAGGGTTTTCTACTTTTTCGCTCATAAAGATGGCAAGCAAAGGTAAAAGTTCTAAACGTATTTTAGGTAATTAATGAATAAAACATTTTTATGAAGACACTTATTTTTTATCATTTTTTTGCTGTATGTCTTTTATGCTAATGTGATGTTTTTTTTCTGTTATCATAAAATCAGTATTGAGCTTTCGAATTTGAAGCAAGGCCAATATCTGATTTAATACGAAAAAAGGCAAACCCCAGAGCGATTGCCAAATGACTTTTGGTGCTTTTGCAAGATACAAAACCGCAAAAAAATTGATGACAAAAGCAAAAAGAGCTAATAACAAATATCCTGCAAAAAATGTTGCTCCCAAAAGAATATCAACGCCAGCCAAAGCTACTGCACCTAAAATAAGTATGAAAAATGGAGGAAATAAGGTAGTGCCACCAAACAAAAATTGATTCCAATTCCTATTTTTCGCTCCTTGCCACAACATATTTGCGGCTGTTTTGGCATGTTGAAAATACGAAAAAATCCATCTTGCTCGCTGTCGTTCCACTTGCTTTGCCGAACTCACTTTTTCGTCAAAAACAATGGCATTTTTTGCGAAAGCGATGCGATAATTTTGAGCAACTAGAAAATTTTGTAAAATATTGTCTTCTGCTACAATGACTTTATCGGTTGCCAAATCTTTGAAAATTTCATCGCTATCCAAATATTTTTGATACAACTCAGTGTCAATCATCATAGCCGAGCCAGCAACTGCCGAAGAACCACCCAACTGAAAGGGTACAAAACGACCTGTGTAGTTGGCATACAGTTCGCTAATAGAATCGGCACAAGCATAAATAGTTTCCAAATTTTTGGCAGTTCGTTGGCCTTGAACAGCCTTGTAGCCAGCCTGAAAATACTGGTTTGCGATAGCCAAAAAGTCGGGAACAGCAAGATTATCAGGGTCAAAAATAATGATAGCTTCATGGTCTTGCCTAAAATTTGCAATAGCATATTGTATTGACTTTAGTTTTGAACCTAGTTTTTCATTTGGCCGCAATACTAACAAATCGTTGCTCATGGTTTCGTTATATGGCAAGTCGGTTGTCATTGCTTCACAATCATCTGCTACCAAATAAATGGTATAATGCTCATATTGTTGTTGTAGGAGCGAATCTACAAGTGGCCAACAAATATCTAGCTGTTTGTAGGCAGTAATGATGCAAGCGAAATGAGCTTTTTTATGGCTTGTTGCTATTTCATTTTTAGCCATTTGTCGTTTTTTTAGTAGCAAAAAAGCGATGACAATAATAGGGTGAAATAGCAAAAAAACAATAAAAATGAGATGAATGAGCCACCAAAATAGTTTGAAAATTAGCATAAGAAGTAAGATTTCTAATATGGCAAGGTAATAAAATTTTATCTTTATTGTCCACTTATATGGCAAGTTTGCTTACCAATAGGCTTGTTTAGATTTTGTTTTTGGTGTTTTTTTTAAGGCAAAAAATAAAACTCATTTTTTTTTTAACCACCACAACCTATTAGTCTATCAAAATTATCTTTTTTAGGTTTTTCGATGATTTCGCTTTCGCTTTTATCATTTTTATCAATATTTTCGGCTTGTTTTTTGTTCCATTCTGCCAACCATTTTTCAGCTTTTTTTTCTTTTTCTTGCAGTTGCAATAGTCTTTCTACATTCATTTCAATAGTTATTTTATGGTTATTTGGTGCATAATATTTCTTTGTCAAAAAAATGATTTTTGCAAAAAACAAAAAGTTATTACAATATTTAGCTCACCTTTTTGCTAAAATAAAGACATAAAAAAGCTATTTTTATTTAGTATAAAATAAAAAATATTTGCATATATAACTTATTCAAAATAGGCAAGCTAAAGATTAAAAAACGTATTTAACACAATTTTTACTAATAAATGACATTTTTTTAGTAATATTCAATGCGTATTTTTTTTGAAAAAAATAAATAAAAAATACTTAGTTGTAATTTATAAATTACTCATTACTAACGCAAAATATAGTGTTTTAATTTTGTTTTGGTAAAAAAACAATATACATAAATATCAAGCTATGTTTTATTATCGTATAGCTATTAAACATTCTTTTTTTTCATTTATCTATAAAAAGATGTTGAGTTTTGACAAAAAAAGCTGATTGTCTGTTATTTGTATATAGAAAAAATGGTTATTTGAACAAAAAACGCCTTTTCAACTTCAACTTATAGATTATATTTGTTATAGTAACTTATTGCAAATTGGTATTATTTTTGTCACTCCTTATATATAAAACCTAAATCTTAACTAAATTAAAAAACATTAAAATATACATTTGTATGAGAAATATAAGACTCGCTTCCTTGCTCATGCTACTCTTGTGCATTTCGATTGCATTGCAAGCTCAAGATTCTCGCCTAAAGAAAGCCAATCAAATGTTTGAGGAATTTTCTTTTCCAGAAGCAGCCGAACAATACAAAAAAATGTTGTCGAAATCAGACGACATTCCAGAAGCTAAAATTCAGCTTGCAGAATGTTATAGACTTATGAATATGCCTGTTGAAGCAGAATATTGGTTCGAACAGGTGGTTGATTTGCCTGAGAGTGAGCCTGTTCACAAATATTATTATGGGTTGTCGCTGAAAGCAAATGGCAAATTTGACCAAGCTAGGCAAATGTTTATGGAATATGCTCAACTTGTGCCTGCGGACTCTCGTGGTTTGCGACAGGTAGAAGCTTGTGAGCAGGCCAATTACTTTTTGACAGACCCTGGAATTTATGAAGTATCGCTGGCAGCTAATGTGAATAGCGAAAAAGGCGATTTTGGCCCTGCTTTTTTTAAAGACGGCATTGTATATGCTTCTGAAAGCAATGTGAAAAGTTCTGACCAAATTTATAATTGGACGGAAGCTCCTTTCCTTGATTTGTTTTATGCCGAACAAGATGGCGATAATGCTTCTGCCCTTGGCAAACCCGAAATTTTTAAGGGAAAAGTAACTTCGTGGCTGCATGAGGGTACTGTAACATTTACAGAAGATAATCAAACCATGTATTTTACTAGAAATAGCTACAACAAAGGAAAAATAGGCTATGATAGTGAAGAAAAAATAAAAACAGTAAATTTGCAGATTTATCGCTCAAAAGCTAATGGCGACAAATGGGGCGATGTGCAAGGTGTTTCTTTCAACAATGATGATTATTCGGTCGGACATCCTGCTTTGAGTTCTGATGGACAAGCTTTGTATTTCGTTTCGGATATGCCTGGTGGCTATGGTATGACTGATATTTATGTGAGTTATAAAAATGGTGAAGACTGGGGAACGCCAGAAAATTTAGGCCCTGAAATCAATACGGAAGGCGAAGAAATGTTTCCTTATATCGCAAAAGATGGAACGCTTTATTTCGCTTCTGACGCATTAGCTGGCTTGGGTGGTTTAGATATTTTTTCGTCTAGCTATGATGATGGCATCTGGACAGCTCCCGAAAATTTGCGTTACCCTATCAATACCAATGGCGATGATTTTGCTTTTATTATTGATGAAACAAACGAAAAAGGTTATTTTTCTTCTAATCGCCCTGGCGGAAAAGGAAATGACGATATTTATAGCTTTGCGAAGCTCAAAAACGTAATGACAGGTGTGGTAGTAGATTGCGAAACGCAAGAACCCATTGAAGATGCGTTGGTCGAACTCAAAGAAAATGGTGTAGTGATGCAAAAACGAACTACTAATAAAAAAGGTGGTTTTACGTTTCCTATTTCTCCAGGCAAAGACTATGAAGTGGTGGCCAGCAAAATGGATTATGACGAAGGTTTGCAAGAAATTTCTACCATTGGTATGAGTGGCACACAGATAGAAGTCAAAATTCCTATTTGCCCAGAAGGAAAGAAAAATCAATGTCTCGTAACTGGCTTGATTTATAACACAACTTCTGATGAGCCAGTAGCAGGAGCTATCGTAACGCTGACAAACTCTGAAACTAATGAAGAAAAAGTTTTTACGACAACAGAAGATGGAACGTATGAATTTTATTTAGATCCAGAATCAAATTATGTGTTGCAGGCTACAAAAGAATATTATTTTGCAAAAAGCAAAACCATTACAACTGTCGGCCGTGACTGCTCCGACCCTCTGCAAAAAGATTTAGCCATAGATATTGATTTGGTAGAGGTAACAGATGGAGGTAAAGACCCAAAACTTGGTCTTGGGCCAAATAATCCAAATAATGGCAATGGCAATAATAATAATAACACAGATTATACACCACTTCCAAAGCCAATTAACATTACTAGTGGAGACCTCAACCAAAATGCACATATTTTAGACTTGAATCACATCTATTATGACTTTGATAAAGCTTATATTAGAAAAGATGCAAAAGAAGAATTGAATAAAGTAGTATCGTTTATGACCGACAATCCTGCTTTAGTTTTAGAGTTGCGTTCGCATACAGATGCTCGTGGAACAGAAGAATACAATATTGAACTCTCAGAAAGACGTGCACAATCGGCTTTAGAATATATTCTTGGTCGTGGTATTGCTACAAATAGAATTTCGGCAAGAGGTTTTGGCGAAAGTGAGCCTGCCAACCAATGTGTAGATCATACTACTTGCGAAGACCCTGAACATCAAGACAATAGACGTACTGAGTTTTGGATTATTGGTATCAGAGAAGGTGGTGCTCAACGTAGTTTGCCTCGTTATTTCTACAAAACAGACCATAATAGAGGCAAAAATTATTATAAAGATGGTGTTTCGAGCAGCTATTCAAATGGAAACGATAATAATAGCTATGCGGCAGACAGCCATGTTGGACATAATCATAATGAGCATACCAATACAGCAGCAACAAGCACAACTGACTATTATGACCAATACAACACGACAGGTACTGTGCCAACCGATATAGAGGAAACACATACAGAAACAACTCATGTAGCTCCTACAATTCCAGATTATGACAATGATACACCTACTTTTTATGATACCTCTGAAGCTGCTCCACCTGCTTCTTTGGTAGCATCAAATACTGATGGCTCATTGAGTTCGGCAGAATACAAAGTGCAATTGGGCGTATATGGAAGCCCAGATATGACACAATTTAATGCACTTGTCGATTTAGGTTTGGTAGATGTAGAAGAAGCAAACGAAAGCTCTAAGAGAGTGCTGATAGGTACTTTTTATGACAAAACAAGTGCTGATAATGTATTGTATCAAGCAAAACAAAGAGGTTTTGAAGATGCTTTTGTTGTCAAATATCAAAATGGCTTGCGTGTAGGACGCTAGTTTTTTGAGAAAAAATAAAAATAAAAACTGCCTGTAAGTGATACTTTCGCTTGCAGGCAGTTTTTTTTAGAGATGGAATGTTGATGAAATTAACACAATCTATGCAAAACAAGACTTAAAGTAAAAGTTGCATTTATAAATTGAAATCCAAGCAGCCTTACTTGATACAACAACTATTTTCGGAGCATTTACAATATTTGTAATTGTAGATATGAAGCCCAATTATCACTAATGCTGGTATATAAATAAATGTTTTGGGAAATAGCCCTATCTCAAATGTTTCGCTTAGGATAGTGAATAATAGCATTACCCAACTACTCCATAATGCTACTTTTATCCATGTACTAGACGAGTTTTTTGTAGCATGAGAAATAGCTATAAATGATATAATTAGAAATAGATAATCAATAATTTTCCACCAAATAGGTGTGTCGCTACAACAACTTACTGAGCAAGCTTTAGCAATAAATAGGAATGGTGTTACAGCACAATGAACAAGGCATAGGCTACTTGCTACAATACCTATAAAGTCAGGTTTTATTATTTTTTGCAATTGAATCATTTGTAATCTGTTAAATAGATGCTACTAAATACAACAATGTTGTAAAAGTAGTCAATTTATTTGTAAATGCAACAATGTTGCATTTAATTTTGTAAAATGAACAAAATTTAAACAATCTCTTACAAAAACTTGAAAAAATGAAAATCCTAAACGTCGAACAAATAAGAAGCACCGATGCTTTTACCATAAAAAATGAACCCATAGAATCTAGCGACCTCATGGAACGTGCCGCCAATGCTTTTGCCTTATGGTTTGTAAAAAACTTCGCAAAACCAGCCAAAATCGCCATTTTTTGCGGCATAGGAAACAACGGTGGCGATGGTTTGGCACTTGCTCGTTTACTATCGTTGCGACATTTTGAAGTGAGTGTTTACATAGTTCGTTTCAGCGAAAAATGCTCCGCAGACTTTGCGATAAATGAACGAAGATTGCAGCGTTTCAAAGAAATTTCAGTCAAAAACATGTATTCCGCAAAAGACTTTCCAACTTTTTTGCCCAAAACAATCATCATTGATGCTTTATTTGGCTCTGGCCTTAGCCGAAAAATAAGCGGTTTCACAGCCCAAATTATTGAAAAAATAAATGAAACCAACAATACCATTCTAGCCATCGACACACCTTCTGGCCTATATGCCGACAAACACAGCGAAACCGATTCTGCCATCATCGAAGCAACACATACTGTTAGTTTTGAAATGCCTAAATTGGCTTTTATGCTACCGCAAAATTACAAATATGTAGGCGAATGGCACACCGTTTCCATAGGTTTGAATGCTGATTTTATCGAAAAACAAGCAACGAACTTCTATTTTTTGACCGAAAAAATCATCAAAAAAATAGAGCGAAAAAGCCAAAAATTTGCACACAAAGGCACAAACGGGCATACTTTAGTCATTGGCGGCAGCTACGGAAAAATAGGTGCGGTTGTGCTTACAGCTCTCGCAAGCCTAAAAACAGGTGCTGGTTTAGTAACTGCTTTTGTGCCAAAATGTGGCTATACGATTTTGCAAACTTCGGCAAAAGAAGTGATGTGTTTGACTGCCGAAAATGAGAAATATATCGCTGAAATGCCTTTCCACGATTTTAAAAAATACAAAAATTATCGTGCCATAGCTATCGGAATTGGTTTGGGAATGGCCGCCAAAACGCAAGATTTTTTGCTTTCTTTTTTAGAAAAAATAAAAATGCCATTAGTTTTAGATGCCGATGCTTTGAATATTATCGCAAAAAACAATTGGCTCGAAAAAGTGCCTAAAAACAGCATTCTCACACCACACCCAAAAGAATTTGAGCGTTTGGCAGGAAAAACCGACAATGAATTTGAGCGTTTAGAACTTTTGCGAAGCCTATCAAAAAAGCACGAACTCATCATCATTCTCAAAGGTTCACATACTGCCATATCTTTGCCAAATGGACAATGTTTTTTCAATTCGACAGGCAATTCAGCGATGGCCACAGCAGGCAGCGGTGATGTTTTGACAGGCGTAATAGCGGCTTTTGTGTCGCAGGGCTATACTATGACAGAAGCAGCTTTGTTGGGTGTTTTTCATCATGGTTTGGCTGGCGATAGAGCAGCAGTAGGCAAAATGGCTATTTCGGCAGGCGATATGTTAGCGTTTTTAAGAGAAATTTAAGTTTTTGCTCAAAAATTTTTGAAAATCTAAAATGCTACTTCCTAATACTTTAACAACTGAATAAATATTTTTGTTGTTGTAAATAATGGCATGTTAAGTATATACTAAAATACAAATAAAACCTGTGAAAATCTGATTGAATAGGAATGGCATAATTTTTGTCTCTACAAAATTATTAAGTAATCAAGTAGATGTATATTGTAAATCATAAAATGTAATATCTTATAAATCAACGCTTTAAAAAAAAACAGTTCTATATTATTAAGTTTTAGCACTTAATATAGTTAAAAGTCAATATGCAATATTTAAAGGATAAACAAGAGGGAAATAACACAAAAATAACATATTTAGAAGGTAATATTCTACAAAAAATAAAAGCATGTAATTTAAAAGATATGAGCAGTCAGATAGACTTATCCTACAAATTGTGGTAGGATAAATCGTCCTATTATTAAATAGTGCATGGCATTTACTAGATACTACTTAAATCAAAAGAAACATATTTAACGAAACAACTAAATTTTGGCAAAATTTTACTAGAAATGAAAGTTTCCAAGCCGTATTTAATAAAATTAATTATTTGAAATGTATAACAAAAAAATATTTTTTTTTATAATTTTTATTTTTTCAATTAGTAAACCTTTCGATTATTTAAAAGCAAGTAAGCATGATGATATTTGTTTAAAAACAGATGTATATCTTGAAACAGAATGCACTTTTTCTATTGTGGAATCTTCCGAATTGATAGCTGCGAAAAAATGGAAAGTTTCCAATCTGATGACAGAAATATACAATTCTTGTAATGCTTTATTTGATTTTCGAAGTAGCTATGCTGCTAGTGGCGAACTCAATATCGGCACAACTTACTCCAGCAATTGCTCTGGCGATGATACCAATGGCTATACTGCTGATTGGAATATAGATTTCTCTGCTACGAACCCACCTGATAACGCCATTTCCTACCAAAGAAATAGCGATGTAGTGCAAAATTACACTTTGACAGGAACAAATGATGCTTTTACAATTGTAGGTATTCCTGCCGATGGAGGCGTTTATGATACTATCAAAGTTTGGTTTACCAATGATGTGACTTGTGGCGATACTGTTCTTTTAAAAAGACCACTTCCTTGCCCAATAGTTTTAGATAGCAACACAGGTGAAATTTGTTCTTCTATTGATGATACGGAAATCAATGGAACAGTCTTTGAAGATTGGAACTATGATGGTGTAATGAATCAATCAGATAATATCGGAGTACAAGGCATTCAGGTTATAGCGTATGATTGTGACAATAATTTGGTTGCTACAACTTATACAGATACGAATGGAAATTACACATTTACAGGACTGACAACTGCTGCCGATTATCGAATCGAATTTGTATTACCAGAGGTTGTTTCTGGTTGGGCAAAACCAACGCAAACAGGGGTAGATAACGGAACAACAGTACAGTTTGTACAAGCTGGCAGTTGTGCTAATTTGGGAGTTGCTAATCCTGCGGACTATTGTGAAGACAACCCTTTATTGGCTATTCCTTGTTATGTAAATGGTGACCCACTAGCTGGCGGAAACACTGGCACACAAGATTGGATGGTTTTTTTCAGAAATAACAACGAAGCAGAAATCGGTTCTGGGGCTTATACTGCTCCAGAAATTTATCTTGATGGCCAAACAATAGGAGCAACTTGGGGTTTGGCTTATCATCGAGAGGCGAGACAAGTTTTGGCAGGAGCTGTTATGAAAAGACATTCAGGATTTGGTCTCAATGGAACTGGTGCGATTTATAAAATAGATAGGTCTGGCACAGCCTCTCTATTTGTGGATTTGAGTGCTTATTCCAATGTGAATACAGGAGATGATACTAGAGATGGTAGTACAAATAACATATTGCCCGATAGTTTCAGTACAGCTAATAGAGATGTTAATGCTTTTCAAGCTGTTGGAAAAGTTGGGTTTGGCGATATAGAATTGTCTGATGATAATGAATATTTGTTTGCAGTAAATCTAAACGAGCGAACTTTAATTCAAGCCTATGTAGGACAAAACTTGTCTGTTCCAGCTTCGGTCGACACCTTTGACCTTGCTGGCCGAATTTCAAATATATTGGCTGATAGTCCAATTGCTTGCGGAAATGTGGCTGATTATCGTCCTTGGGGCTTAAAATACAACAAAGGTATTCTTTATATTGGCCTTGTGTGTTCGGCAGAAATGAGTCAAGACGCAAGTGATTTGCATACCTATGTTTTATCTTTTGACCCTCACAATCATAGCACAGGTTTTTCTTTGGTGCTAGACATGCAAATGGATTATGCAAGAGAAGCAGCATTTCAGAGCGACAATTCTTCTTCTACTATTCCTGGTGCTTGGCGGCCTTGGGCACTTTCTTATACCGATGCAACTATTTTATCTTGGCGAGGAGGTGCACATCCTTCTCCTGTCTTAGCAGATATCGAAATTGATAATGATGGTTCTATGATACTTGGTTTTATTGATCGTTTTGGAATGCAAGGAGGCTATCGTCAGTATTCTACCGATATGTCTGACACAAGTACAGACCACCAATGTATGCAGGCAGGTGATGTAATTCGTTTTTGTATGATAGATGGTGTACTAACTCGTGAAGGTGATGCAGGTTGTCCTTACAATATTTCTCCTTTGTGGACAAACCCTCCAAGCGATTTGATACCTGCTGGCGAATTTTATGCAGAAGAGGAATTTTTTACTACTATAACAGACCCAAGCCATGGACACCCTGAAACAGCACTTGGAAATCTAGCATTTTTGCCAGGCAGTAGCGAATTGGTAGCAGGAGTTTATGACCCTTTTTCTCTTAGAAGTGGAGGAGTAGCTTGGTGGGATAATACAGATGGAAGTGTCAATAAAGAATATGAACTGTATGAAGCTCTGGATCAATCAACACCTGACGGAACTTTTGGAAAGGCTACAGGATTGGGCGATTTGGAATTTATGTGTAATCCAGCTCCAATAGAAATTGGAAATTATGTATGGGAAGATACCAATAGCAATGGCATTCAAGATGCCTGTGAAATGGGCATTTCAGGCGTAAATGTGGCATTGTATGACAACTCTGGGACGCTAATAGCAAGTACCACAACAGATGCTAAAGGACAATATTATTTCTCTCATTCTGACAATGTTTCTCAAACTTGGGTGGCAGCAACCGATAGTGTAACAGCAAATACAGCTTATTATATTGTGGTCGGAAATGGCCAAATCACTAACGAACAATTAATTGTTTCAGCAACAACCTATGACATCACAACAAATAACATTGATGCAGGGTTAAATCGCTATCAAATAGACTCTGACGGAGAAATTGGTTTAGGGTTTATAGATGGTTTAACAGTTTTTAATGGAATGCCCTTTACCCAAATTTCAACAGGCAATTGGGGAAGTATTGACCATAGTTTTGATTTTGGCTTTAAATCTATCTCATGTCCTACCATTGATAATTTGATAACAGATAAAACAATTTGTTCTGGCAATTTGGTTGATACTTTAGCCGTAACAACAACTTTTGCCAATCCTGATAGCATTGCTTTTGTATATTTTAACTTACCGCAAACAGATGAAAATATCATATATAACAATGGAATAGCAATAAATGCTTTGCAAATATCAGCAAGTAATGATACTGTTGCTTTAACCAATGTCAGCTTTCCGAATAATACAAGTGCAAGTCCGATAAATTATTATGTTTATGCCATTGCACAACCTGCTCCAAGTGATGCTACTTGCCGACCTTATGACGAAATATTGGTAATAGTTAAGCCAAATCCTACTTTAACAATAGACAATATTTCTTGTGACGCAGGAAATGCAACTTATACCATTGATTTTACAAGCGATGGTACAGTAACAAGCGATGTTGGCACTATAAGCGGAAATCAAGTCATTGACATTCCTGTTGGTTCAGATGCTACTATAACGGCTAATTTAGATAATTGCCCACAAACACAAACAGTTGTATCGCCTACTTGTCAACCAGAATGCCCACCAAGTAAATGCCCTGAAATCATTATTACCAAAAATTAAGATAATGGTAACAAATTAAATAAGGAATAAAAAGAAAAAGGTGAGTAGGCATTTTTAAAGTGCTTACTCACCTTTTTTAAAAACTATTTCGGCAGGCGATATGTTAGCGTTTTTGCGAAAAAAAGATATTTTTAAACATGGCTATTTTCTCTAAAGGTGTTGTTTGGGCATCAAGCCATATAGAAGTCATATCACCCAAAGGCTCAATATACCTAATTTCAGATAACTTCAACAATGCTTCTATGGTTTCAAAACGATTTATTCTGACAATAATATTAGGTACATGCTTCATATCTTTGACCAAAATATCTTCTTTTTTAGCTTGTTCTTCTCCCAAAATAGTATTTAACACATTGTGATAGGCATTTTGCAATTCAGGAGCATCTAAGTTTCTGATTCCTCCAATACTTTGATACTTGGTATTTTTAGGTCTAAGGCCAATAGCGACTTCATTGCCAGTATAATAAATTGCACTATAAATAAGCTTGGCATCTTTTTCGTTTTTCCACTCTAGTTTTTCTTTTGCAGCAAGAATATTCTTTAATTCACTCATGCTATATACATTTTCTGATGGCGTATAATTTTGGCGAATTGAGATAAGTATAAATAAAAGCATAAGACTAAAAAGCGAGATAAAAGCTAGTTTTTTCATGGTGTAAAATGTTTAATAAAATCGTATGTTAACATTTTTAATGAGAAAAGAAAAGTAGGTGATTAAGTTCACAATTTCCATTTTTTCGCCAATACATACAACAGTAAAATTAAAGCTAAACATTGAACCACAATATAAAGATAAAAACCAGAAACAAGCGTTATTTCAAAATAAAATATAACATTTGTGTTCACTTTAAACAAAAGAGTACTAATGGCAAAAGTTAACCACACAATTGGAAAAATAAAAGTATAAGCTGAAAGAATATCTAATATAAAAATGTTGTCTTTCATATATTTTCAAAAAAAAGTATATAAAACCAACAACAGAAATAAAAGCAGAAAACATGACAGTAAAATAAGTAGCTGGAATCATCGTGTCTTTTCTAGCATTAATATCAAGAATGATTCCTTCAATTAAAACAATAGGAATCAAAAGCCAAATTAAATATTTGCTTCGCATGATTTTTTTAGAAAAATGTAAAATATGTTTATTATTTGTTTTTGTAAAAAAAACGCATAAAAAAGGCTTTCTCAAACAAAAATACGTTTAAGAAAGCCTTTTTCGAAATTAAGTAGTCAGCCAAAAATAAATATCCATCTCGTTGGAGCTAACACGCTGAGTATCAATGCGTTAGCCACTAAACGAATGCTTTATTAAATAGTACTTGGCACTTAGTATTACCGAAAGTCAATGTTTTCTAGTTAAAATAATCTCTTACTCTATCGAAAAACCCTTTTTCGCTTTTTCCAGGATTTGGTTTAAAATTAGGAGCATGTCTTAGTCTTTCGAGCATATCTTTTTCGCTATTGCTCAAAGCTTTAGGAGTCCAAACATTCACTTCCACAAGTTGGTCGCCACGGCCATAAGAATTTAGAGCAGGCAAGCCTTTTCCTTTTAGCCTAAAAATTTTGCCAGACTGTGTGCCAGCAGGAACTTTTATTTTCGCCTTGCCACTTATCGTTGGAATTTCGACATTTTGAGCACCCAAAGCAGCATCAATAAAACTAATATACAAAGTATAAATGACATCTGTGCCTTCACGCTTCAAAAATTTGTGAGGGATTTCTTCGATACCAATAAGCAAATCGCCAGCCTGATTGCCTCGTATTCCAGCATTGCCTTTTCCGCTCATCGAAATTTGTATGCCATCTGTTACACCAGCAGGAATGTCAATAGTGATGGTTTCTTCGCCATAAGCACGCCCATCGCCAGCACAAATATTACACTTTTGTTTAATGATTTTGCCTTGCCCTTGACAACTAGAACAAGTCACAATTGTTTGCATTGCTCCAAAAGGTGTATTTGTGACACGAGGAATCCGTCCACGGCCGCCACAAGTAGAGCAAGTATTGAAACCAGAGCCGCTTTTTGCTCCTGTTCCGCTACAACCACCACAAGTTTTGTGCTTTTTAACCCTGATTTTTTTCTGTACGCCTTCAGCAATTTCTCTGAGCGTCAATTTTACACGCACCCGCAAGTTGCTACCTTTTTGACCACCACTTCGACTGCTACGACGGCCGCCACCGCCAAAACCACCGCTACCAAAAATATCGCCAAAAATATCGCCGAAATTTGAGAAAATATCGTCCATGTTCATGTTGCCACCGCCGCCAGCACCTCGCATTCCTGCATGTCCAAAACGGTCATATTTTGCTCGCTTTTCCTCGTTGCTCAACACTTCGTAAGCTTCTGCGGCTTCCTTAAACTTGTCTTCTGCTGCCTTGTCGCCCGGATTTCGGTCTGGGTGAAATTTCATTGCTATTTTGCGATAGGCTTTTTTAATTTGGTCTGCCTTTGAATCTTTGCTTACGCCCAACACTTCGTAATAATCTCGCTTGTTGCTCATTGATTTGATTAAATATTTGGTATGAATGTTTTGTGTTTATAAAAAAGTTTTCTTTTGGCGAAAAAAAATTATTTGCCAACAACAACTTTTGCGTATCTGATAATTTTATCACCCAAAAAGTAGCCTTTTTCTACTTCGTCGATAACTTTATCTTTCAAATTTTCGGTTGGTGCAGGAATTTCTGCAATAGCGTCATGAGAGTCGGCATCAAAATTTTGACCGATACTTTCCATTGCTTTCAAGCCTTTTTGTTCAAGATTTTTTTGCAATTTATGATAAATCAACTCAAAACCTTTTATGCTATCGCCATTTTCTTTGCCTTCACGAGCCTTGAAAGCACGCTCAAAATCGTCTAAAATCGGCAACAAATTGACAATAATATCTTTGCCTGCCGTTTTGGTAAGTTCTAGCTGTTCTCTAGCTTTGCGTCTTCTGAAATTGTCAAACTCGGCATACAAACGCAAATATTTGTCTTTCCAATCTTTGATTTCTGTTTTGAGAACCGCTATTTCATCAATTTTCGGTTCTTCTACCGTTTTTGTTTCAACAGATTCTTCCACTTCTATGGTTTTTTCTGCTGTTGTTTCGTCATTTGTTTTTTCCGTTTCTGTCAAAATTTCTTCTTTTTCAATTTCAACATTTACGGGAGTATTATTTTCTTCTGCTATATTGACGTTAATATCTTTTTTGCTCATGCTTATTTTATATTTTGCAAATTTTAAGTATTGGATTAAAAAAATGCTTATTTTTGAGTCTATTTTTTGGCAAATTCTCAAAACTTTAACCTTTCAAACACCTTGCCATCTGTTTCAAAACGGTCAAAATGTCAGTTTATACTATTTATGAATGTCAAAAATGCTTATTTTGGCGTTATATGTTCATTTTGGCATACTTAAAGACAGATTTATTTTACAAATTGTGAAAGCTAATACATTGACTTTTTAAAAAGCGTTAGCATAAAATATGGCCGTTTATTGAGATAATATTTGGCATTTTCTTTAGAAAAAATGATTTTGAGCAAAAAAATGAACTACTTCATGTAGTCAAACAAAAGACATATTTTGCTCATTTGTGAAAGCTAATATATTTATTTTCAATGTGTTTGGTCACCCAAATAGATTATATTAAATAGTGCTTGGCACTTATGGAACTAATTAAGCTTTTTTTTTGTAAAATATAGTGTTGAAATTGCAATACTTTTTCCTTTTTTTAAAAAAATACTATGAATTTTTATGTCATTTTAGTCATTGTTGTTATTCTTATTTCAGTTATTTTTATTATATATAATGGTCTGATAGCCAAAAAGAATAAAGTAGAATATGCGTTTAGCAGCATAGATGTAATGTTGAAAAAACGCTACGATTTGATTCCGAATTTGGTAAAAACTGTAAAACAATATGCCAAGCACGAAGAAAAATTATTGACAGATATTGTGCAGTTGCGAAACGAAACTATGGGTAATAATTTGAGTGATAAAGAGCGTTTTGAAGCAGAAGGAAAATTGTCTGGCATGTTGAATCGTATGAAAATTGTGGTGGAAAACTACCCAGATTTGAAAGCCAACGAAAACTTTTTGCAACTGCAAGGTGCTTTAAACGAAATAGAAGAACAAATTTCGGCTGCTCGTCGTACTTTCAATGCTGCCGTGATGGAATATAACAATGGTGTAGAGATGTTTCCGAGCAATGTTTTTGCAAAAGCTATGAACTTACAACGCAAAGATTCGTTTCAAATAGCAGAGGCAGAAGCGAAAAATGTTGATGTTGGGAATTTGTTTTAGAATATTTTTAGCCAAAATTTCCAATACTTATTTTTTTACGATAAAACCAAAAAATATCATGAACACACAGTATTTAACTACTTTTTTTTGCCTTTTTTTTTTTCAAGTAAATGTTTTTGGACAGTATTTTGAAGGAGAATTAACTTCTTCAAATATTTATTTAGTAAAGGGAACTCAAACGGAATTATTTTCTTCAGTACTACAAAAGGAATATTACAAAGGAAATTATTATAAAGTCCAAATTCCAGATGCTAGAGATGGACAAATGGATTGGATAATTGAATATCATGAAACTAAAAGAGGCTATGAAAAGAAAAGTGATGTCAGAACAGATACAAGTTATATTGTGACAGACCAACAACCAACTTATGATAAAGATGGAAAAATTCAGTTTAAGAAAATGAACCCAGAAAAAAAAAGGCCAATTATTAGCTATCCATTGTGTAAAAAAGCAATTGACTCATCAACGATATTTAAGAAACTAGACACCACTTTTGTTATAGGTGGCTTATTATCAAAAGTAATGCTTGAGTATAGAGGCAATGAAATCGTTCGACAATATTACTATTGTGATACAGTTAAAATCAATCCATTAATGTATAGTTGTCCTAAAGAACATTCTCGATTTTATAATCTAACTGATGGAGCATTAATAACACAAATTATTAGTTATAAACCTCAGGTTTATGACTATGTTTATCTTTTGGAAAGAATAGAAAGCAAAGCTATTGATGAAAAAACTTTCGCAATTCCCAAAAATGAGTAATCCATGAATATGCTACGCAAAGATTCGTTTCAAATAGCAGAGGCAGAAGCGAAAAATGTTGATGTAGATAATTTGTTTTAGAAAAATATTATCTTTGCCTAACAAAAAAACATTCTTGGTAAGCAAAAAAGGATATGAAAATAGATAAACAAACAGTTCGACAATTGGCTGACTTGGTGAAGCTAGAATTTGACGAGCAAGAAGAAATTGCGATTGAGCAAGATTTGCAAAAAATCACTGGCTTTTTTAGAGAAATCAGCAAGTTGGACACCGAAAATGTCGAACCTTTGATACATATAAACGAAGAGTTTAACGTTTTTCGTGCCGACAAAGTAGAGCAACTCATCACAAAAGCCGAAGCTTTGAAAAATGCTGCTGTGCATGATGCTGATTATATTAAAGTGCCAAAAGTAATTAAGAAATGAGAAAAAAAGTTATAGAAATAGAAGATATCACGAAATATTATGAGCTAGGAAACGAAATTATTAAAGCTTTAGATGGCGTTTCGCTCGATATTTACAAAAACGAATATGTGGCTTTGATGGGGCCGTCTGGCTCTGGAAAATCTACTTTGATGAACATTTTGGGCTGCTTGGATACACCAACTTCTGGCAAATACAATATCAACAATACGCAAGTGGCCGAAATGACAGACAATGAGTTGGCAGAAGTACGAAACAAAGAAATTGGCTTTGTGTTTCAGACTTTTAATCTGTTGCCTCGCCTTAGCTCGTGGGAAAATGTAAGTTTGCCTTTGATTTATGCAGGTATCGGAAGAGGAAAACGAAGAGATAGAGCTATCGAAATGTTGGAAAATGTCGGTTTGGGCGACCGTGGTTTTCACAAACCAAATGAGCTTTCTGGTGGACAACGTCAGCGTGTAGCCATTGCTCGTGCTTTGATAAATACACCATCTATTATTTTGGCCGATGAGCCGACAGGAAACCTGGATACGAAAACTTCATACGAAATCATGGCAATGTTCAACGACATTCATAGCAAAGGAAATACGGTTATTCTAGTGACGCATGAGGAGGATATTGCTCAATATGCTCATCGAATTATTCGGCTAAGAGATGGTAAAGTGGAAACGGATAAAATGAATAAGGATATTACTGTGGTGAGCCAATAAATATTGGTCAGTTTTGAACGTATGAGCATCGAAGCGTTTATATAAAAAATGTTTGATGTTTTAAGTGCCAAGCACTAATTAGTATAGCTGTTTGGGGTGCTAACGCATTGAAAATCAGGGTATTAGCTTTCACAAATGAGCAACTTACTTCACTTATTTGACTAAATAAAAACGAAAAACGGTCACATTTACAATAATTGTAAATGTGACCGTTTTTATTTCAAATTCGTTATTCTCGGCTTAATAAAAAGACATTTTTTGACAAGAGAAACATACTATTTTTCCATAAAAATAGCAAATATTGGTCGTCTTAGCCTAAAAAAATAGTATGTTTAAGGTAATTGAAAATTTGATTTTTTCAATAATAAGTAAAAAGCATGAAAAAATAATTGTTACACTTTAGTTGTTTTTTGTTAAAAAAGATTATGCTAGTTTTTTCAAAAAAAAATTACCAATAAATTTCGCAACTCACAGGATAGTGGTCGGAATAATTTTTTTGAATGACCTTAAATTGATGGCTTTCCAAACTAGGCGAGTGCAAAATATAATCTATTCGAAAAGGCAATAGAGGTTTCAATCCTCCATAAGTGCCGCCAAGGCCAAAGCTATTTTCGAGAAAAGCATCACAAACCTGCTTTTTTACTATCCGATAAGTATAAGAAGCTGGTGTGTCATTGAAATCGCCACAAACGACGACATCATAAGGCGAGTCACTTATCAATTTGGCAAGTGTTTCGGCCTGAATGCTTCGTTTGATGTAGGCATCTCGCAGCTTAATGATAATAGATTTTGAAGCTTCGAGGTGGTCAGTCGCAGGTTTGTCAGGATTGTTTTTGGTTTTGGTAAGGCTTTTGACGTAAGCCAAATCTTTTTTACCCAAAAAAATGGACTGCAAATGAGCATTAAACACACGCAAAGTTTTATTTTTAGACACTTCTATGTCAGCATAAAGCAGTAAATTATTTTTTGCGTTTTCAAATTTAATTTTATCCTGTTTGGCTATCGGAAAACGTGAAAAAATCGCAAGTCCCCAATGGTCTTTTTGATGTAGCGTAAAGGTTTTTTCAAAATAATGGTGAGAATATCCCAACTCGTTTACTAGCAACTTAATATTGTGAAAGTCGCCACTATCTTCCGTATAAAATTCTTGAAAACAAATAATATCAGCATTTTCATTTTTAATAAGCTGCATCATATTATTTCGTGCATTCTTATTTTCGCTCCAATTATAAAGGTCAAAATTTCGCACATTGTAACTCATCACTTTCACTTTTTGATTTTTATCAGAAGTGTTTTCTGGCGATACCATATGCAGCCCAATACTATATTGAAGAACTGTCCAGCCACTTGCTATTGTGATAATAGAAAGCAAAGCATAGGATTTTTTTTTGAACAACCAATATAGGATAAACAAAATATTTAGCAACAAGGCATAAGGATAGCCTAAGCCTAATAATGCGACAGGCCAAAACACTTGTGGATTAACAAATGATGAGGTGTAAGTCAACAATAATATTAAGGCAGCTAAAAGGTTGAGATTAAACACGAAATTATCAAAAAATGAGCCTTTTTTAGCCATTTTTGTAGCTTTGGTTTAGGAAAAGTTGAATGCTTTGTTTGAATAAACATTCGACTAAAAAAAAATTAGTTTTGGCAATTTGGGTGAAAAATTCTTAAAAGCATTTTTACAACCCAAACTTTTTATTTTTCTCAATTAGCCAAACAATATAAATAAATTGCCCTTCTTATGGAAGCTAATATGCTGATTTTCAATACGTTAGCAACTCAAATGGGCTATCTCAATTTAGTGTTTGGCACTTAGCAAATTTTCTTTTTCAAAAAAAGAAGAGCTAAAATAGTTTATTCATCTCGTTTTATCGTAAATAAAAATTCTTTTTCTTCTTGAGTCAAACTATCATAGCCTGATTCCGAAATTTTATCCAAAATAACGTCTATTTTGTCTTGTTGAGAGGAAGCATAATAAGATTTATCAGATGTAGATGATGTTGTTCTTCTATCTGCTTTTCGTTTTTTGCTTTGCTGCTGTTCAAAATTTTCGTTTTTATACACAATTTTTGGTTCTTTGCTGAAATAAGCCGACAAGCTATCCATTGTGTTGTTGAAGCCCAAAGACCAATCATTGCCTACTTGCAGTTGCTTAATAAATAAATAGCCAAAAAGTGCTCCTCCAACATGAGCGATATGTCCACCAGTATTTTCGAGGTTTGAGATACTCACTAAGTCGATAAGCAAAAAGAAGGCAGCAATATATTTGATGCGAACAGCACCCAAAAAGACAAGAAATAAAGTGAAATTTGGGCGTAGTGTTACTGTTGCAAACATAATAGCCATTACGGCCGCCGAAGCACCCAACATTTGGCTACTCTCGCTATAAGGCACTAAAGCTGGCAACAAATTGAAAGCCAAAATATACAGTATTGCACCTGCCAAACCGCCGTAAATATAGATAGGCAAAATTTTTCGATTGCCAATAAAATCATTTAGAAGACGACCAAAGACATAAAAAATAATCATATTGAACAAAATATGAAAAAATTCTTCATGCAAAAACATATAAGTAATCAAGCTCCAAGGCTTAAAAACCAAATTGGCAATGCTAGAAGGTGCCATAAAAAATTCGATAATTCCGTCGTAAAATGGCACTTGAAACAAACTTGTGAATAAACGAAATATGACGAGCATCAAAAATACAGCAAAATTGACAATGATGAGTCGATTCGTCATCGTGCCATAGTTAAATTGATAGCGTATATCTTCAAATATTGATGAATTATTTTGCATAGACATAATTAATGTTAATCTTTTAAGTACCTCGTAATCATAAACATTTTAAGTTGTATGAATCACTAATTAATGTAGTTTATTTGGTTTGCCAACGCATTAAAAACAAGATGTTAGCTCCAAAGTTGGGCGTTTTATTTCTCTTTTTCTGAAAAACAAAATGTTGAGATGAAAGTAGTTAGGCACTTATTGTAAAACGTATTTGAATAATATAATGTTTTTTTTGTAAATAAAAAAAGTTTGTTTACATGTTTGTTTTTTGAAAAAAGTCTCTTTTGTGTACGAAAAATTGTTATAAATGGATAACGTATAAAATTTTCTTATTGTTATTTTTTGAGAAAAAAGTAGTAAACACTCATATCTTTTATACTATAAAACAAAAAGCGTGAGTTACATAATGCGTCTTACTTTCCATAGTTTCAACAAAATAAAACCAAAAATCATTCCACCTAAATGAGCAAAATGGGCTACATTATCAGTAGGATTGTTTTGCAAACCCATAAACAACTCAGCAGCACCAAGTATAACAACTAAGTATTTTGCTTTTAGCGGAAACAAAAAGTAGATATATATGATTTGATTTGGAAATAAAAACCCAAAAGCCATTAGCAAACCATAAATAGCTCCTGAAGCACCTACGGCCACAGGATAATTGGTGTTGATACTAGCAAAACTAAACAAATAAGACATGATGTCGCCACCTTGTCCATTGCTCAACACAAGTGCGATAATGCCAGCGAAAGAATACAGAAAAGCTGCTCCTAAGCCTGTGAGGAAATAATATATTAGAAAGCGTTTTTGTCCAAAAACATTTTCTAATATTGCTCCAAACATCCACAACATAAACATATTGAAGAGCAAATGTAGCTCGCTGCCATGTAAAAATAGATGTGTAACAACTTGGTAAGGATTAAATTGAGTATCTATCCAGAGGTGTAAACCGAAATATTTTGTGATGTCGATATTTTGGCCTAACGCAAACGAAACGGTTGCTAAAAAAGCTAAAACATTGATAATAAGCAGGTTTTTTACGACAGGAGGAATGCGACCTCCAAAACCAGACATTTGATTTTGCATATATTCAAACAGTATATTTTAAAAAAATGAGCCTTACTATTTTTTCAAGAGGCTGTTTAGATGTTGTTTTTGATGCCGAAAAACTAAGTGCCAAGCATAAATGAGCATTTTATTTCTCTTGTTTGACTAAAAGTTGCTTTTTTAAACTAAGTAACGTTCAAAAAATAACCTATTGATTTGAGTTTGAGATTTTTTTAATAACAACCAAAAAAAACTATTTTTTACTAAAAAAATATGTCTTTTCTGACTCTTTCGGCACCCTAAACTTTTTAAATCACTATGTATTCAATGCTCATAAACAACGACCTTGTATTTTGATAAACCATATTAAGTCGTTTTTCGTTCAAATTGTTTTTCAATATCGCTCAAATTATATTTCACAAAAGTTGGTCGGCCATTCGGTGCAACGAAAGGTGTTTGACAGGCAAAAAGCTGATCTACAAGATTTTCCATTTCCTCTATGCTTAGACGCTGCCCCACTTTTATGGATTGATTTCGTGCCATAGTGCGTGCCAAATTGGTGCGTTTATCCAGCTTCAATTCGTTTAAATTTTCTTTATACTGCTCCAGCAAAGTTTCAATATGAGTTTGCTCTTCGCCTTTTGTGGGCGTGTCAGCAGGCACACCGTGAATAATAAACCGATTAGAGCCAAACTCTTTAATATCATAACCCAAATCATTGATAATAGGCAAAATATCTTTGAGCAAAAACGAATCGGCAGCCGAAAGTTCCATCGTTTGAGGAAACAATAGTTGCTGTGCCGTAGCTTTATTTTCTTTCAACATTCGCTCATATTTTTCATACAAAATACGCTCATGTGCTAGCTGTTGGTCAATGAGAATAAAACCAGATTTTAGCTGCGACAAAATATAGCGGTAATGCACTTGTGTAGGATTTCGAGTGACATTGGCAGATTCATTATTGCTCTGTAAAGTTTTTGTAGGGTTTGCTGACGAAAAACTGCTTTTTATCGTTATTGTGGTTGCTTGCTCAACTTCTGTTTCTTTTTCCGAAAAATCCTTTGGTGTTTTTGGATTCAAATTGCCTGTTTTATACAATTCTTCCCAATTTTTTGGCACTTTAGGCTTTTGATAGTCTGCTTGTCGAAAATTTGACTTTGAAGTATAAGATGATTTTTCTTCTCGTTTACCTTTTTCTCGTCCAAACGAACTTTGATTACTTTCAAAATTCTTTTCTTTTTTGCCAAAATCAATGCTATTGTCATCAAAAGGCGAAGGAGTGTATTTTTCGTGAGCTTTTCTTTCATTTTTTGTCGAAAACTGATTGGCACTTGTCAGTTGAATATCTCTATCAAAATCAATAGTAGGCACAATATTGTGCGTAGCCAATGCTTTTTTGACAACCGTAGTCAATAAGTTATACACTGTTTTTTCGTCATCAAATTTTATTTCTTGTTTCGTTGGGTGCACATTTACATCAATACGAGCAGGGTCAATATCGAAAAAAATGATATACAAAGGATAGTTTTTGCTAGGCAACAAATCTTCATAAGCCGACAACACAGCGTGATTCAAATAGCTACTTTTTATGAAACGCTCATTGACGAAAAAATACTGCTCACCACGAGTTTTGCGAGCATATTTTGGCTTGCCCACAAAACCATAAATTCGCAAAAAGCTAACGGACTCTTCTACAGGAATAAGGCGTTGGTTGGTATTGTGGCCCAAAATGCCCACAATTCGCTTGCGTAAGTTGGCCGCAGGCAAATGAAAAACAGGCACTTTATTGTTGTGTAATGAAAAGAAAATTTGAGGATTGGCAAAAGCAACTCGCTGAAATTCATCTATGATATGTCGCATTTCTACCGCATTAGATTTCAGAAAATTGCGACGTGCAGGCACATTAAAAAACAAATTTTTGATGGCGATAGATGTGCCTATTGGACACTGACAAGGCTCTTGCAGTTTCACTTCTGAGCCTTCAATCACTATTCGAGTGCCAAGTTCGGTATCTGGCGTGCGAGTTTTGAGTTCTACATGAGTAATAGCAGCGATAGAAGCCATTGCTTCGCCACGAAAGCCAAGCGTGCGGATAGCAAAAAGGTCGTTTGCTTCCTTAATTTTTGAAGTAGCATGACGCTCAAAGCATAAGCGAGCATCGGTTTCCGACATGCCACAACCATTATCTACGACTTGAATGAGCGATTTGCCTGCATCTTTAACAATGAGCTGTATGTGCGTACTGCCTGCATCAATTGCATTTTCGAGTAGCTCTTTGATAGCCGAAGCAGGGCGTTGAATCACTTCGCCAGCCGCAATTTGATTGGCGATAGCATCTGGCAAAAGTTTAATAATATCTGTCATTCAGTTGGTTTAGCTTTGTGTTTTTGAAATGATTTGCCAAAAACTGTTTAGTCAAACAAGAAAAATAAAATGCCTAATTTTGGAAGCTAATATGTGTAACATCTTGATTTTCAATGTGTTATTAAATCCAATAGACTGTTTAGTGCTTAATGTATTCTAAGTTTATAGTAAGTACCAAGTATTATTTAATAACTTGAATTTACTTTTACGATAAAAAGCAGTAGCAAAATTACTAAAAAAGGCACACCTATCCATAAAGAAATGAGGTCTAAAAATACCATGATGGGAATACAAATCATAGCTACCAAAATGACTAAACGTAACATTTGGCCACTTCTGGCATTTCGTTCTCTCCGAAATACGACATTTCTATCAGTGAACGCACCTGAAATAGGACTTTTTTTATTTTTGAAAAATGCACCTCTTTCGAGTGTCATATTCCGCTTCGACTTTCTGTCTTCTTCCTCTCTATCATAGTAGCGAGGAATATAATTGAACTGACGATGTGATGGTACTCTAACAAAACTCGATTTGAAACTCATAAGGCAAATCGTTTATTTTTTTGAAAAAATCATTTTCTACGCTAATTTTACGTCTTTTTTTTGATTTTTCATAGTTTTTTGGCTAAAAATAATGATAATGTGTATGTTTTTCATTTTCAGAAACTCTTTTTTTTTATATAAATAAAAATGGTCAATACCTTTGTTACTCACAGAGGTATTGACCATTTTGTTTTTTATTAAACAACTATTTGCTTTGGAGGCTGTTTAAATTTTGTTTTTGATGCTGAAAAAGCTAGGTTTTTTGTTCAAATTGATACTTTTTTGAGTGGTACAGCACCGCTACGGCTCAAAAAAGCTACTTAGTTGATAGTTATTTGCTTAGAGCGTTGAGCAGCATTGGTATTGCCACCTGTGCTGCAAGCCTGAGCAGGAGAATAGGCTACGATATGATATGAACCATCTTCTAAACCAAAGGGAATTTCTATTTGATTGAAAAAGACGCTATACTGACTGCCGCTATCGCTTGGGTCATCTCTAAAAGCTGTTAGAAAAGTATCATCGCTGCTATATGTTCCATCTGTTGATAAGTACAAATTGACCATGTTTTTTATCGTGATGTCACTCAAAGTTGTTGTTGTGCTAATGTTTACAGTACCTGTAATATCTGCACCAGAACTAAAGCTACTAGAACTGAAATTGAGGCTTGTGAGTGTGATGTTGCAAGGGCTATTAGTACCTGTATCTTCGCAAGAAGAGAAAAATAGCGTACCAATACATAAAGTAAACAAGGCTAAAAGTCGAAAAGTTGAACTTATTTGTTTCATTCTATTATTTTTTTATTTTATTAATTTGGCAATGAAATTGTTGCAAAAGCATATTTCTTCTAAAAAAATACATTTGCTCCCACACAGCAACAAACTTATGTGATAAGATGCTAAATAGCAAGATACGTTTAAAAAATGTAAAAAAAAAGACAAATTTAATACCAATTAGAGTTGGTATTGAAAAAGTATCTAATTGTTAAATTTTTTTCAACAAAAAATGATATAATAATTGCTAGAATTTATTTACTTTTTTGAATACTTAAAATTTTGTGAATGCTATATAGCTCTTGTTTTATATTTTGTTTCGGAAAATGTCTATATTGAATTTAAAATATTTGCCAATATACAATTATTGTTTTTAAAACATCACTGTCACAAATCAGACAACTCAAAAAAAAGATTAGCCTTATCTTCCAACAACTTTTCAGAAAAGAAAAATCATTAGCTTATGCACATCGTCATTATCGGAAATGGTATTAGTGGCATCACAACTGCCCGTTATGTTCGCAAAATGAGCGACCATAAAATTACGGTTATTTCTGCCGAAACCAAGCATTTTTTCTCCAGAACTGCTCTCATGTATATTTATATGGGACACATGAAATACGAAAACACAAAACCCTACGAAGATTTCTTTTGGGAAAAAAATCGCATCAATCTTGTTCATGATTATGTAGAAAATATTGATTTTTCGACAAAAAAACTAGCAATGCAAAAAGGCGAAGCTATCAAATACGATAAATTGGTGTTGGCAGTAGGCTCAAAATCAAATAAATTTGGCTGGCCAGGTCAAGATTTGAACGGTGTGCAAGGTTTGTACAATATGCA
Source organism: Chitinophagales bacterium (assembly GCA_049613665.1). Taxonomy (GTDB): domain Bacteria; phylum Bacteroidota; class Bacteroidia; order Chitinophagales; family UBA2359; genus JBMZCV01. Next base: position 42,681 of record JBMZCV010000002.1, read on the forward strand.
AGACCTTGAAAAGCTAGAAAAAAATACGCCAGAAACCGAAAGAGCAGTTATTGTAGGTGGTGGTTTGATAGGCATAGAGTTGGCTGAAATGTTGCTATCTCGCCGTATCAAAGTGACGATGTTGGTCAGAGAAGGAAGCTATTGGAACAATGTGTTGCCAAAAGAAGAATCAGAAATGATAAACCGACATATTGCCGAGCATCACGTCGATTTGCGGCTATCAAGTGAGCTAAAAGAGATTTTACCAGACGAAAATGGGCGAGTTCGAGCTATTTTGACGAAATCTGGCGAAGAAATCAAATGTCAAATCGTTGGGCTAACTGCTGGTGTAAGTCCAAATATCGGCTTTCTGAAAAATACAGAATTGGCGACAAGAAGAGGCATTTATATCAATCATTATCTCGAAACAAACATTACAGATGTGTATGCTATTGGCGATTGTGCAGAGTTCAGTGAGCCTTTGCCAAATCGCAGACCGATAGAACAAGTTTGGTACACAGGACGTATGCAAGGAATTACGTTGGCTCATACACTCACAGGCAAAAGAAAACTATATCAGCCTCGTATTTGGTTCAATTCGGCCAAATTTTTCGACATCGAATATCAAACCTATGGCATAGTGATGCCAAAATTGCGAGCTGGCGAAAAACAGCTATATTGGGAGCATGAAAGCGGCAAAAAGTGTGTTAAAATAGTGTATGACGAAGCGACAAAACAGCTAGTTGGTATCAATACTTTTGGGATTCGCTTCCGACATGATGTGTGCGAAACATGGCTTGCCGAAAAACGAGATTTGGCTTATGTAATGCAACATTTGCGTGCTGCTCATTTCGACCCAGAATTTTATGATAGATACGAAAAAGATATTTTAGCTGTTTATCACAAAGATTTTCCAAACGAAAAAGTAGTGATGAAATCGGAAAAAAGCTTGTGGAATATGATTTTTGCGAAATAAAAAACTAACAAAAAACTAATACTTTTGCGGTTGTTATTTTTTGAGAATTGCGAATATCTTTAAACGATAATTCGGAAAAAGCAATGATTTTTTGCTTACTGAGAGCAATAAGTTGATGGATAATCACAAAGTTTAGCCTTTGCCAAAACCTTGATTATAGGAGCAGTACAATATGGTTGTAGAAATAAACTTTTGATGTTTTTGAAAGTCTAATATATGAAACAAAAAAGCAGCTATATAAATTTAGAATATGATAACTACCACAATATACTAAATTAGGTATTGTGTAGTTGGCATTTTACCAAACAAAAATGACATTGTTGAGATGTTTAGCACTACTAAATATACTTTTGCAGAATGCTTATTCAAAATTTTTGTAGGAAAATATAACAGATGGACTTAGCCAACGAAAAAGGAATATCTATTATTGTATGAAACAATAGCACAACGCTTTTGAAAGCAATCTGAATAATAATCATTCAAAATGCCAAAAAGTTTAATGTAAGAGAATTAGCTAATGTTTAGCTATTGTGAGAAGAAATATGACTACTTTTCGTTAAAATGGCAAAAACTTTTGTTTCTGTTAGAAGAAAAAAAAATGAAAATAAACTTTTTTTCTCAGAAAAATACTTTGCTATAAAGGACGTTTTTATAGGTTTTATTAAAAAAAAAAAATAGAAATGTAATCGTTAAGTCTAATAATCAATTAGTTATGTTGTTTAAAAGGCAAAAAATGATTTGTTATTTATGAGTAGTGCTTATGGCAAAACCAAATATATGATAAATGTAGAACTATAAGCTTTATGTTTTTTTGATACTCAAGAAAGCAATCTTGTTACGACAGCTTGTGATAAAGCAATTAGTATTTTTTTAATTCCAAAAATATATTTATCTTTGCACTAAAAAAAAACATTATGAGGAGGAAACATGATTGAATGTTTCCTTTTTTTATTATGATTTTGAAAATATGTCACATTTAACAAACCGAATAACAGAGCTATTAAACCATCAATTTGTAGATACAAATTATTTTTTAGCAGATATAAAAACAGCAACAAACAACAAGAAAATTCAAGTGTTTGTTGATTCTGATACCTTTGTTACAATAGATGAGTGCGTAAAAATTAGCCGTTATTTAGAAGGTTATATAGAAGATGAAAACCTAGCACCTGAAAAATATACTCTGGAAGTATCATCAGCAGGTATGGATAGTCCTTTTAAAGTGCCTCGCCAGTATGCAAAACATATCAATCGAACGGTTGTAGTTGTTATGAAAGATGGAAAAAAATATGAAGGCCTTTTACATAGTTTTGATGAAGAAAATCTGACTCTCGAACAACATAAAAAACCAAAAAGCAAGAAAGGTCAGATAATCATACAACAAATAACATTACCACTTGTAAAAATCAAAACAACAAAAAGGACAATAACTTTTTAAATTTTAAAATAAAATATGCCAGGCAATATAGACTTAGTAGAATCCTTTGATCAATTTAAAGAGTTCAAAAATATTGACCGCCCCACGATGATGAGGGTACTAGATGATGTGTTTAAGACACTACTAAGAAAAAAGTACGGAACAGACGAAAATTTTGACATTATTGTCAATACAGAAAAGGGCGACTTAGAAATCTGGAGAAAACGTGAAATTGTGCCAGATGAGGAGTTGAGAGACCTTAACAGACAAATACCATATTCGTCGGCTATCAAGATAGAAGATGATTTTGAGGTTGGTGAAGATGTATATGAAGAAATAAAGCTAATAGATTTTGGCCGTCGTGCTATACTTGCGGCTCGACAAACATTGATTTCTCGTATCTTAGAACTCGAAAAAGACGAGCTATACAAGAAATATAGTGAGCGTGTTGGTGAAGTAATTACAGGTGAGGTATATCAGATTTGGAAACGTGAAATGTTGATTATTGACGATGATGACAACGAATTGATATTGCCAAAAAATGAACAAATACCAACAGATTTTTACAAAAAAGGAGATACGATAAAAGCAGTAGTCAAGAAAGTAGAAATGCGTAATAATACGCCAAAGATTATACTTTCTCGAACAGCAAATATCTTTTTGGCAAAGTTATTGGAACTAGAAGTGCCAGAGATATTTGATGGAGTTATTAGTATTAGACGTATTGCTCGAGAGCCAGGCGATAGAGCAAAAGTAGCTGTTGAGTCGTTTGACGACCGAATTGACCCTATTGGAGCTTGCGTTGGTATGAGAGGCTCTCGCATTTATGGAATTGTGAGAGAGCTGCGAAACGAAAATATAGATATTATCAATTATACAAACAATGTTCCTTTGTTTATTCAACGTGCCTTAACACCAGCATCTATTACTTCAATAGAGCTAGAAGAAGGCGAAAAAAGAGCAGATGTATATTTGAAGCCAGACCAAGTGTCTTTGGCTATCGGAAAAGGCGGTATTAATATCAAATTGGCTAGTCGTTTGACAGATTATGCCATTGATGTATATCGAGATATAGAAGAAGAAGAATACGATATAGAACTCGAAGAGTTTTCAGATGAAATAGACGAGTGGATTATCGAAGAACTCAAAAATATTGGTTGTGATACGGCAAAAAGTGTTTTGGCACTCAAAGCCGAAGAGTTAGTACGTCGTACAGACTTAGAAGAAGAAACTGTGGCAGAAATTATTAGAATTTTGAAAACAGAGTTTGAAGATGATGAATAAGTCGGATATACGAATAACTAATAAAAAGATGTTATTGTTAATTTTTTTTATAAATAAAAAATAATGTCTATGTGCAAAAAATAAAATAAGCAGTTTTTTCTTTTAGTGTTATACTGTTTAGATAGTTTTATCAGAAAAAATAAAATATTTTACAAAAAAAGTATCATTTACTAAGTAATTATTTCTATTTTGTAAACTAAAGTAACTAATTAAACAAGCAAAAAATGAGATTTATTTCTCATTTTATCTATTAAATTAGTGTAATCCTTATTTGAAACATTAAAATAAAAAATATCGTTTAACATTAAAAACTGCGAAAGCTGATTTTCAAGAAAATACAAAACTGGTTTAACTCATACATGGCAGGTACCAACAAGGGAGTAAGATTATCTAAAGCAGCACGAGAAGTCAATCTCGGAATTGACAATGTCGTTGCTCATTTAAAGAAGAAGGGTTTTATTGTGCAGGCAAATCCTAACACTAAAATCACGGGAGAGATGTATCAAGTTTTGCTTAAAGACTTTCAAATCAATATTGCTTTGAAAGAAAAAGCAGATGGCATTAGCTTTCGAAATAAAAAAGAGGAAATAGCAGTTAAAGGAAATGCTTTAACTCCTGTTGTTTTAGATGATGCTAAAACTAAAACAGAAAAAACAGAAAAGGTTGTTCCTGTTGCTGAAAAAAGTGCAGATAAACCTCCTGTTATAATAGAGGCTGAAAAGAAGCAGCCTCTAAAGGAGAAAGCTGTGCCTATGGAGAAACCAAAGATAACTACTCCTACTCCTAGCATCAAAACGCCAAAACTAGAGCAGACACAAGAAAAAGTGAAAGCGATAGTTGAAGCCAAAGAAGAAAAAGTAGTTGAGAAAAAGGTAAAAATAAATTTGGAAAAGCCTGTTGAGCAGCCTATCGTCAAAATTGAGAAACCAAAGGCGAAAGTTGTTGAAAAAACAGAATCAGCAAAACCAATAGTAGAAAAAGCTGTTCCGAAAGCAAAAGACAAAACACCTTTGGTAGATACTTCTAAAGAAAAAGACCAAAAGCTAGAAAAACCAAAGGTTGAAGTTGTCAAAAAGGTAGAGCCAATAAAAGCTCCAATACCTATAAAAGAAACTCCTAAAACCATAGTAGAAAAGAAAATAGAAAAAACAGAAATTACACCAAAAAATATTGAAAAGAAACCTACAATAAAGAAAGAAATACCACCAAAAAAAGAAGCTACTTCATCTGTAACCAAAGAAATAAAAGTCTTGCCCAAACATTCAAAAATAACTCTCGAAACCAAGAAAGATAACTCCACCTTGCCAACAACCGATAATGTGTTGCCTGCTGCTGAGAATCGAAAAGAAAAAGCAACAAATGACAATGCTTCTATATCTAAAACTACTAACCGAAAGAAGGTAGAAAATAATGATAAGAGTAATTTGTCAAGCAACAATAAGAAAAAGCGAAGAAATAATCGCAACAAAAAAACAAGCGTTTCTAATGAAACGAAAACGCAAAATCCTATTGTTTCTCCAACAATAGAAAAAGTAAAAACTCCTAAAGAAGATAGTAAAACAACTGATAAGAAAACAGTTGTTTCAGCAGAAAAAACTACTGAAGTTACTCCGAAAAAACGGGAGATTGATATGCCTAAACTTACAGTTGTAGGCAAAATTGACTTAGATAGTTTGAATCTGCGAACTAGACCAGAACGTAGAAAACGAACTTCTAAGAAACGTAGAGGAGGCCGCACAGATGATAATGCTAAGAATAAGAGTACTAGTACTAGCAACACATCTAATACTAATACCAAAAATACAACAGGCAAAATATCGCCAGCCGAGGAGGCCAAGAAAAAACGTCGCCGCCGAAAGCGTATTCCAACTACTGACTCAAAGGTAAAATTAGATACCAACAATAAAACAGGTAGTAAAGAAGGAGATAATAGAAACAAACGCAATAGCTCTTCTTCAACTGGAAACAACGATAGAAGAACACCTAGAACACGAGATAATAATTCTCGTTCTAATTCTGGCTCTAGTTCTAGTTCTAATTCTAATAATCGCAATAATACAACTAGAAAAAGAACAGGAGAAAGCCCTGCATCAATAGCTAGAAGCCGTCGTCGTTCAAACAATAGTTCGGGACGAAACCGTCGTAATAGATTGCCAGAACAAGCAGAAGTTTCTGAAAAAGAAATACAAGCAAAAATCAAGGCAACCATGGCTAAAATTAGCGGTGGTTCGAAAGGCAAAAATACAAGGGCGAAAATAAGAAAGCAAAAAAGAGTCGATGCTGCCGATAAACAACGGGAAGCTATCGAACAAAAAGACCATAGCTTATTGCAAGTAACAGAGTTTGTATCAGTAAACGAACTTGCCAAATTGATGGAAGTGCCTGTTACAAAAGTAATCACAACTTGCTTTACATTAGGTATCATTGTTTCTATCAATCAACGACTAGATGCTGAGGTTATCGAACTTGTAGCAGACGAATTTGGTTTTAACATTGACTTTATTTCTGTTACTGAGCAAGATGATGACTTCATCGAAGAAGAAGATGCTGAAGAAGACTTGAAACCAAGAGCTTCTATTGTAACGATTATGGGACACGTCGATCATGGTAAAACTTCTTTGCTAGATTATATCCGAAGTGCAAGTGTAGTAGCTGGCGAAGTTGGTGGTATCACTCAGCATATTGGAGCATATGAAGTGACAATGGCAGATGAGAAAAAAATTACGTTCTTAGATACTCCTGGTCACGAAGCATTTACAGCCATGCGTGCTAGAGGTGCGAAAATAACAGATATTGCAGTTATTGTTATTGCAGCAGATGATAGCATCATGCCTCAAACAAAAGAGGCTATTAGTCATGCTCAAGCGGCAGATGTACCAATGGTCTTTGCTATCAACAAAATTGATAAGCCAGAAGCTCAACCTGAAAAAATCAAAGAACAGCTTGCTCAAATGAATATCTTGGTGGAAGATTGGGGTGGTTCTTATCAATGTCAAGAAATTTCGGCCAAAAAAGGTATTAATATTGACGAACTGCTCGAAAAAATAGTACTTGAAGCTGAGATTTTGGAACTAAAAGCTAATCCAGATAGAAAAGCAGTAGGCACGGTTATAGAAGCATCTCTTGATAAAGGACGTGGCTATGTTTCTACGGTTTTGGTGCAAAAAGGAACACTAAAAGTGGGCGATATTATTTTAGCTGGCCAATATAATGGTCGTGTGAGAGCAATGTTTAACGAAAGAGGCGGACGTGAAAAAACGGCTGGCCCATCACAACCTGTTTTAATTTTGGGACTCAACGGAGCTCCACAAGCAGGAGATAGGTTGCGAGTAATGGATAAAGAGCAGGAAGCCAGAGAGTTGGCTATCAAACGTCAGCAAATTACACGAGAACAACAACAACGTGCACATAAGCATATTACGCTCGAAGAAATTGGCCGTCGTTTGTTGATTGGAAACTTCAAAGAGTTGAACTTGATTATTAAAGGTGACTTTGATGGTTCGGTAGAAGCCTTATCTGATGCTTTACTCAAACTTTCGACAGAAGAAATACAAGTACGCATTATTCACCGCTCAGTTGGTGCCATTACTGAGAGTGATGTATTGTTGGCGAGTGCTTCTGATGCAATTATTGTTGGTTTCCAAGTGAGACCTACATCGAATGCTAGAAAGCAAGGTGAAAAAGAAAATATTGATATTCGATTATACTCTATTATTTATGATGCTATCGACGAAATTAAAGCTGCTATGGAAGGCATGTTAGAGCCTAAAGTAGAAGAGCGTTTCGTATGTAACATTGAAGTGAAAGAAGTCTTCAAAATATCGAAGGTTGGAACGATTGCAGGTTGCTTTGTTACAGAAGGAAAAGTATATCGAGATACTAAGATTAGACTTATCCGTGATGGCGTTGTGAAATACACAGGCGATATAGCTACTTTACGTCGCTACAAAGACGAAGTTAAAGAAGTACTTTCGGGTATGGAATGTGGTATTGCTTTGAACAAATACGGTGATATTAAAGTAGGCGATGTCATTGAAGGGTACGAAGAAATTGAAATCAAACGTACACTTTCTTCTACAAGAAAATAAAATTGTAAAATCAAGTGAAAAAACATACGGATTAGCAAAAAATATTTGTTAATCCGTATTTTTTATATGTCAAATAGTTGCTAAAACAGATGAACGAAGCCATAGAAATTTATTTTCATATTGAAGAACCTTTAAAATATGAAATAAAACAAAAAAAACTAATAAAAAAAGTTTTGCTAGAAACCATTATAGCAGAAAATTATGAATTGGAAAGCCTCAATTTTATTTTATGCACCGATGAATATTTGCATAAAATGAACGTGCAATATCTACAACATGACACGCTGACAGATGTTATTACTTTCGACAATTCGGAAACAGAGGAGGAAATAACAGGCGATATTTTTATTAGCATTGAGAGAGTAGTGGAAAATGCCACTATTTTTGAGACTACAACCGAAAAAGAGTTACATCGTGTAATCTTGCACGGCACATTGCATCTTTTAGGTTATAAAGATAAAAGTGAGAATGAACAGCAAATGATGCGTCAGAAAGAAAATTTTTATTTGCGTCTTTTCAAAAAAATAGTATAACAAAAACATTTTAGGAACTTATTTACTATTTATAAGGTTTTTTTATTAAATTTGTTTGTTGAATGCCTAACTATTCAGCACTAAACTTTTGAGATAAAAAAATAAACCTCAACAAAACCTTTTACTTTAATTTAACACTATCCAAAAATGCGTTCACAACTGCGAAAAGACGAAAATGTATTGCTAACAGTTCAAAAACATTGGTTGGCTATGGCTTGGCCATTTTTCTTTTTGTGTATTATGTGCGGAATTTTCGCTGGAATTGTTGTGCTTGCTATCAGTGACGAAAATATCGGTTTTGGCTGGGTTGCTATCGCTTTTCTTATTATATTGCTACCTGTATTATGTTATTATTTATATCGTTATGCCGAAAGAACCGCAAATATTTGGATTGTGACAAACCAACGTGTCATTGATGAGTGGGGCGTTTTTTCTCGCAATATCAAAGAAAGTCCTTTGGATAGAATACACAACAAATCATACAATCAAAGCATTTTGGGCAGAATGTTTGACTATGGCGATGTTCAAATTCAAACGGCAGCAGGCGAAGGCATGTCCACTCATAGTTTTATCAAGCAGCCAAAATTATTGATTGATACCATAAATGATGCCAGCGACCAATTTGTGCCAACTGCTGATGCTGACGAAAAAGAATGTCCTTGCTGTGCCGAAATGATTAAGCGGAAAGCAATTATTTGCCGTTATTGTAGATATGAGTTTCCTGATATGAAGCAAGAAGCTGAAAATAATGGCGTTGTGCCAAAGGAAACATAATTTTTTCGCTCAAAAGTAAATAAGTACCAAATAATTTATACTAATGTTTCTGAAATTAGTTAATTTATTGATTATCAAGGAGTTATGAAAAAACAATTTTATAATTTAATATTGTCTAATTACTTAATCTTATTTTTTACGAAAATACTCTTAAAAACCTCACCAATTCCCTTTCCTCTCTTTCTTCCAAAAAAACCTGAATAGGCAACACATAAACACTTATATTTTTTGCAGAAAAAAAAGCATGATATTGTTGCAAACGCACCGCATCTTTTTCAGTTGTCACAATGATTTTTTGTTGGCTTTTTAGTTGTTCAAATTGTTTTTCTATCAAAAGAATATCCTTTTCCGTAAAAAAATGATGGTCTGAAAAACGCAAAATATTCAAGTTTTGGGTTTTTTCTTTTAAATAGCTCTCCAAAATTTGAGGCTTTGCAATGGCACAAACCAATAAAATATTTAGATTTTCTTGCCAAACCAATTTTTCATTTTTATCACTCATCAAAAAAGCATCACCATATTTTAGAAACGAAAAAAACACTTTTTGATGCGAAAATGGAGCAAGTTCCGCTATAATCTTTCGCTTTTCTTCTACTGAAATAAACAAAGGACATTTTGTAACTATTATTACATTGGCACGCTTATAACCTGTTCTACTTTCTCTCAAACGGCCATACGGCAACACAAAATCGTTAGTAAACCGTTGTTGATAAGTTGTCAATAAAACATAACAATTTGCTCTTACTGCTCTATGCTGAAAGGCATCATCTAACAAAATGAGTTGCGGTTTTTCGGTTTTTTGCATCAATTTTCGGATAGCTACCGTTCTTTTTTCGCAAACAGCTACTTTTATTTTGGGAAAATGCTGTTTGATTTGCAAAGGTTCATCGCCAACATTTTCGGCCAAACTATTTTTTTCCACATAAAAAAAGCCTTTTGTTTTTCGCCCATAGCCACGACTTATAACCGCAATTTTCTTTTTTTTCTGAAAAAGCCGTACAAAATATTCAATATGTGGTGTTTTTCCTGTACCGCCAACACTCAAATTTCCTATCGCAATACTTGGAATGTCAAAACTTTCGCTTTTCAACATCTTTTTATCGTACAAAAAATTGCGAAAAGCCATTATTAAGGCATATAAAAAGGAAAAAGGAAGCAAAATTTTTTTTAGCAAAGAAAACATAAAGCTTATATTGATTTTATGAGATAAAAAAACCTAACAACTTTTGTTATAAAGCTGTCAGGTACATTTTTTTATTCAACACAGAAAAATTAGTCGGTAGCATACTGCTCTAATAAAACAAGGAGTTCTAAATTTGTTTTATGTTGAGGCACTAAATCGAAAAAATGCTCATGCTCATCATAGTTTTGCATCAAAGCTTGTGAAAAACGCAAGATTGCTTCCGCTTTTTTGCCTTGAGCCATCAAAGCTGCTGCCAAAAAATAATTGATAACATCGAGCTTAGAGTTTTCTAACTCTTCTGTTGCCATATATGAAACCTCTTCAGCTTTATCATATTCTTGCAAGGTAAAATATATTTTAGTCATCAATAGCCAATATTCTTTTTTATTTAAGTTGCGTTCTAAAGCTAGTTGATTGACTTGAATAGCCTCTTCATTTTTGCCCAATAAAATATAAATTTCCGAAATTGCTGCCAAGCACATCAAATCATCTGGTGAAATAGTTAAAGATTTTTTGTAATGGTATAAAGCTGATTGCCAACGTTGTATTTTCGCATAATATTCGCCTAATTGATAGTGCGAATCGTGGTGCATTTCGTTGAGTTGCAAAGCTTCTTCAAAATAGGCAGTAGCATTATTGTATTGTTCCATCTGATAATAACATAAGCCAATATTGTATAGCAAATCTTCATCTGATTCGCCCAAATTGAGTGCTTCTGTATATTGTTCTTTAGCTTCAATATATTTTCCTAACTCGTAGTAGGCTTCGCCACAATCCCGAAAAGCAAGGTCAAATTTTTCATTAATAACGGTTACAAAACCATAAGCTTCAATTGCTTTTTCGAACAAACTCAATCCAAAATAGGCATTGCCTAAATTGTACCAAGCTAGATAAGAATAAGGTGTCTCATCAATAATCCATTGGTGAAGCTCAATACTATCTTCATAGTTTTCGAGTGACTCCACATAATAATCAATTTTATTGAGAGCAGCTTCGTTTTTAGGATTGATTTTTAAGGCTTTTCTGATATAATTAAAAGCTTTAAGTTCCTTATTTTCAGCGTCATATACATCAGAAATAGTTAGATATATGTTGCCACGCTCATCTTTGTCTGCAAAAATTAGAGCATATTGCAATATATCTAAAGCCTCGTCATAACGTTCTAGTTTTGTAAAAATTTCGGCTTTTAGTGTAAAAATTTCTTGCTCACTAGGTGCCAATATTTGTGCTTGCTCTAGCAAACTCAATGCTTTGTTCGACAAGCCAGCTTCAAATGTCAAACCTGCTTTTCGTATCAAAAAAACTGCCGAATAAGGATATTGAGTTAGAGCATACTCAACTACACCCAAGGCCTTATCTGCTTCTAAATGTTCTTCGTAATATTCGATGATATGCTCAAAACTATCTGGACCGAAAAAATGGTTTTCATTATTTTTAAGCATACTTTCATATTGACTAACTAAGCCTAAGGCTTTTTCTCGATGTAGTCTATCGCCAAGTCCATCTTTTTTCATGTTATTTATTGATAAGTTTTGATAAAAATAAATGAATGTTTGGAGTGATGATTTGAAATATAAATACCTGTTTTAGTCATAAGTAGTCGGACAAAAATATGCTACAAATCGTGACTGCTAACACGCTGAAATTTCAATACATTAGCACGCAAATCGTCTTATTTACTTTTACTATTTTAGTAATTGTTATATTAAATAAGTGCCTAGCTAGACAAAAAAAGCAACTATTTTCGCTTTGAAATAAAAAAAATATTGTAAAAAAAAATATTTTATTTCCTATGTCAGCAATTAGTTTTTAAGGCTTTTTTTTATCAAAAGTTTAAACATACTATTTTTTTTAGGCTAAGGAGACCAATATTTCCTATTTTTATGGCCTTTTGAACTGAAAAATAGTATGTTTCCCCTATTAAAAAAGGTTTCTTTTGTTAAACCGAGAATAGCTGCAAAAAAAGTGTGACATTTTGTGGAAATTAATACCTTAATTTTTGAGGTATTAATACAAACTATCTTATTGTTAAATAATGTTTGGCACTTATTTCTATATAAAAAATGGCTTGCAAAGATACGGAATCTAAATAGCCACTAAAGCATTTTTGAGTTAAAAAAAATACTTTTTAACTTGTTGTTCAAGTTTTTTGTTTTAGAAAAAAAAACTAAATACAAAAAAACGTATTCGAAATTACAATAAAAACATGAGTTTTCATAATCTTATCATAAAATTCTAAAAGACTAGACTATTGGTTTCTAAAGTTTTTTTTGATAGAAAACGCTTTTTAGAAATGAAGGAATTATAGTCCAATTACTTCACAAATTCTATCAATATCAACATATTGTTCTATCATTTTTCTAGCCTCTGCAATTTTATTAGGTGCTTGCATATTGAGTTTCACTTCTATTCGACTAATCCGAATAATGGTTTCATAAGTGTCATATTTGGTGTGAATGGTTGGAATTTTGTATTTGTGAATAAAGTCTAGTGCTTGTTGGGGAATATCGAATAAACCTGTCAATACTAATCCAGCCAAATTGGGTTCGATTTGATGTACTTTCCAAAAAATATAGTTCAACTTTTCGAGCGATTCCTGCAAACGTCTCGCACTCACTACCAATAAATATTTTTTACTAGTGTCCAAGTCTTCCAAATCTATCAAAGAGCCAGCGATTATGCCTTGAGCCAAATTATTTTTAAACTCTGGATAAAGCATTATTTCACCTTTAACTGCTTTATTTACTGTTGAGATTAATGGGTGTGCCAACTCTTGATTATATGGTATATAACCAAAAACTTCTATGCCATCAGCTTCAAATCTTTTGCCTAAATAATGTTTTATTTTGTCGATTTTTTCTGCATAAATTTTATTGACAATAACGCCCAAAATTGGAACACCTTTTTGCTCAAATACACTTTTGCACAAAGTCAAACGGTCATAAGTGTTGCCAATACCACCTTTCACAACAATAATTACGCCTGTTTTTAAGTTTTTGGCTACATCAGCATTCGATAAGCCAACAATACTGCCTACTCCAGGGTGTCCTGTGCCTTCGTGTATCACAATATCATGCCGCTCATTGAGTGTGTCGACAGCGTGATTGATGCGTTCATATAAAAAATCGCCTTCTGGATTGTCGATAAATTTTGAAGTATAACCATTGTCTATAATAACAGGACTGTGAATATCTGGCTCTATTTCAAAACCTAATGTTTCAGCAAACAAAACACAATCTTTGTCAATCTTTCCTCCATTTCTTACCAAATGTTGTTGGCCGACAGGCTTGCAATAGCCAACATTTAAACCTCGCTGTGCAAGTACTGCCAAAATGCCTAAAGTTGTCGTTGTTTTGCCAACATGCTGATTGGTGGCTGCTATGTAAAGTGATTTCGTCATATTTTTTATCTTTCTAAGTGTCAAGCACTATTTAATATACACTCCATCTTGTGCTAACATATTGAAGATAAAGGTGTTAGTTTTCACAAAAGAGCATTCTATTTTTAATGTTTCACTAATTTTTGCAAAACGCTTTCTAATGAATGTAACAAATATTTTGCATTTTTTAGCGTAAAACACAAAGGCGGCTTAAATTTCAAAACATTGTGAAAAGGGCCATCGGTGCTTAACAAAATCTTGTGCTTTATTCGCAGTTCATTGACGATATGCGTAGCTTCCTTTTCGGCTGGTTCTAGTGTTTTATGACTTTTTATCAATTCAATACCTAAAAATAAACCATGCCCACGCACTTCACCAATGATACAATAACGCTTTTTTAGTTCATTTAGTTTTTCAAGCAAAAAATTACCTACTATCAAGGCATTTTCTTGCATATTTTCATTTTTTATGACTTCCAAAACGCTTTGTGCGATGACGCATGAAACGGGATTGCCGCCAAAAGAACTGAAAAATTCCATACCATTTTCAAAAGCCATTGCAATTTCATTTGTCGTTACAACTGCTCCCATTGGGTGACCATTTGCCATTGGTTTACCCAAAATCACAATATCTGGCACAACATCTTGCAGTTCAAAAGCCCAAAAATGTGAGCCAACTCGCCCAAAACCTGTTTGCACTTCATCGGCTACACAAACACCGCCTATTTTTCTGATATGTGCAAAGGCTTCTTTCAAATAATGGTTTGGCAAAACAACCTGCCCACCACAACCTAAAATGCTTTCGCAAAAAAAGGCTGCAATATCGTTTTTTTCGCTTGCTTTTTCTTTCAAATCTGCTATACAAACTTCCAAACAAGATTTTTCACTGTTTTGATGCCTAAAAACGTCTGGAATTTTTGTTTTAAATATATAATTTGCTTGGCCAGCACCGCCTTTTCCTTCAAATTTGTAAGGACTCAAATCAATTCCTGTTGTCATATTGCCGTGATAAGCGTGTTCTACCACAACGACGTTTTTTCGCTTCGTATAGTTGCGTGCTAAACGCAAAGCAAGGTCGCTCGCAGCACTGCCCGAATTGACGAAAAATACTTTATTGAGTTTGTCTGGAAAAGTTGCACACAAGTTTTTTGCATAAATATTTAAGCTATCATACAAGTATCGTGTGTTGGTATTGAGTAGTGCCATTTGTTTTTGAGCGGTAGCTACTACTTTTGGGTGACAATGGCCAACTGTCGGAATATTGTTTACGCCATCTAAATAAGTATCGCCTTTTGCATCGTACATATACTGCAATGCTGATTTTTCCATTTTCAAAGGCGTTTCGTAGCTGATGCTCAATGCTTTGCTAATGAATTGGTGGCGTTCTGAAACAAAAGCATCATAATTTTCGTTTTCTATGGGCTCAAAACCGCAAGTTTTCTTAAACATATTGGTCGCACGAATTGGGCTAACTTTTATCCATTTTTCAAGCAAATTCCATATAGGCGTTGCACTAATTGTAATGTATTCATTTTCAGGATTTTGCGTTTTGTGATAAGACGAATGACTGACGCTAATACACAAACGAGTTGCGATGAGATAATACAAAACTTCCAACTCTTTTTCTTCTAAAGCAATAATTTTGTTATAAGCTTTTAGAATAATGCAAGCGGCTTGCAAAGGATTTTCGACAAGCGTAGTCATATATGCAATGCCGATAGCAATTTCGTTGATGCGTGCTGAATAAATGACATCGCCAAAATCAATGATACCAACAATTTTATTTTTTTTAAAAAGCGTGTTCCACTCATTGGCATCGGAATGAATGATGCTATGCGGAAGTTTGGGCAAAATAGGAGCGACAAAATTTTTGAATTGTGACAAAAAGTAACGCACTAAAGTTTGCTGATATGGATTTTCGATATACGACATATAAGGTTCGCTATCGGCAAAGTTTGTCAAATCCCACGCATAATGCCTTGCTTCCAACTGCGAAATATTTAAACTATATAGTTTCTTATCAAGTTTGGCCAAAAAGCTACCAAAGTTTTTTAGCAGCTCATTATTTGGCGAAATATTTCCGATACACTCGCCTTCGAGATAGGAGAGGAGTCGCATTTTTAGTTTCTTACCTTCTTTTCTCAAAGAAACAATGTATTTGTTGTTTTTTGAAGGAATAATTTGGGGATAAATGGTTTTATTTTTTTTGCTTTTAGCTAAATGTTGTAAAATCTTATTTTGTGGCTTCAAATAAGGAAAAGAGCTTGTATCTGTACTAATTTTTAAAACATAAGTGCGGCCATTTTTTGCAGAGAGCCGAAAATTGAAGTCTTCATAAGCCACTAATTTTTTTGCGGTAGCCGAAATACCGTAATGTTTTTTAGCTAAATAAATAGCTTGTTTTTTGGTTATTTTCATGACTTATAAATGCTTGAAATACAATGAGTTAGAATAGTTTGATTAAAGTAAAACTAAAAGAGAGGCTTACAACGATGCTAGAAGAGATTTTTTATGTCTTTTATCGTGTCCATAAATATCTTTACGGAATTGCAAAACACCTTCATCATCTACCCAAGAGGTAAGATAGAAAATATGCACCTTCACATCTTGTGGCAAACGTGCATAAGTTTGCTTTCCTTTTTTCATAGCAGCATGTATGTTACCAGAACTCCAATTGCCGCCTTTCAGCAGTTCTATTGCCAAACGCTTGGGTTCGGCCACACGCACACAGCCATGACTAGCCGAGCGAATACGGTTTTTGAAATCGTGCTGATTTGGTGTATCGTGCAAGAAAATGCTATGGTTGTTTTGAAACATAAACTTCGCTTCGCCCATGCTGTTACTTTTCTTAGGTTTTTGCTTCATTCTAATACGACTTCTACTCGTATTTTCCCAATCTACATCACGAGGATCAACTTCTTTGCCATCTATAAAAACGTCAATATCGGCTACAATCAAAACGGCTGGATTTCTCAAAATATATTCCATTTCTTCTTCAGCAATGCTCAAAGGAACGTTCCAAACAGGACTGAAAATGACATTCATTAGCTTTCTATCTATCAAAATAGGCGTTGCATGTTTATACTCGCCCACAACTCCAACAATGTCAGCTACTTGTTTTCCTGCATCATACACTTTTATCATAAACTCTGGAATGTTTACCCAAACATAGCGACTACCCAAAGAATCGGCATGAGGCAACCAACGATAACGCTCCATATTGAGCTGCATGGTTTCGATTTTCTCTTCAATCGGTTCGTTTAGGCTTTCCAAAGTCTTAGAATCTAAACTGCCTGAAATAGGAAAATTATGACGTTTTTGATATTTTTTTATAGCTTCTTTCATATCGGCATTAAAACTTGTAACACTAGCTTTTTCGGCTGCCAAATCATCCATTTCGGCTAGTCTTTTTGCTAAAATCGCTATATTTTCCTTGCCCAGATTGCTACTGATTTTTTGCCAGCCACCATTTTCTGCTATTTTTCTATATTGTGTTACTTTTTGTTGCAAACCGACAAAACCTTTGTGAGTAGGCGATAAATTGGCAGCCATTTTTTCGATGCCACCATACCGAATCGCTTTAATCAAAGGCTCACCAATGGCTTGTTGTTTGCTTGGATATTCCCATTTATAGCCGCCTTTTATACTGCCGCTATACACATCTGAGAGATACGAAATAGCAGAAGCAGTTAGTTTTGTATCTAAATTAGCCATTTGTTCAACTTGATTTTCTTGCTCTGGCTGAAAAGGTGAATAAATATCGTCAGCGAGCTTTTTTATTTCGCTTAAATGATATTTTTCAGATGTTAAGCCTTGATTTTCAGCATTTTGTAGCATTTTTATAAAAACTTTTGCTTGCTCCGACAAGCCACGAGCAATTATATTTTGCCAGCCCAATTGGTTGTTGGTGTGCTTATAAAAATTAGCAAACTCTTGTTTCAAAAAATCACTTTCTCGTGTTTTAAATGTCGCAACAACTTCATTTTTTTTGAGTTCTTGTTCTATTTGTTGAGTCACATATTTTTGAGCTACCGAATCTCTTACTGTTTTATTGAAAATATTTGGCGGAGTTTCGATAAATTGACAGCTATTTTCTAATAATAAAAAAAAGCTAAGTATAAAAGTTAATATTAAACTATATCGTAACATAAAATTGTGTTGTATTGGTGTTTAGTTGTAGTTACTATTTAGTAATGTTCAAAAAACAATCTCTTGATTTGAGTTTGATATTTTTTGCCATTACTTAACAATTTTGGCTAAAAAAGCGTTGTTTTTCATTTCAAAAGCCTATTATTAAGTAGTTGCTATTTGCGATAAAATAATTTTTTTTCTGACAAAAGACAAACGATTTGACTAAAGTTTTTTGAAAATGGTACATTATCTGGCTTAAAAAGTGTGTTTTTAGGCTAAAAAAGTCTATTGCTATTGCAATTGTCAGAAAAAAAACATATATTGCTATAAACACACCCAACCCCCTTACTGATATATACAATTCCCCTCCAAACAAACTTATTATTTTGCTTTTTTCAAATAAAGCAAATAACATTTCATTACACCACCAATCTTGATTAACCTAAAAATAATCAACAATCATGAAAAAGCATCTTTACTTATTATGGCTTGTTATTTTTGCAAGCATTTTTATGTCTTCACAAATGAACAATAAAACGCTCATTATGAACGAAGATGAGTATGTTTTGGTACTTCCAGACGAACCATATGACTATAATGACATTACTATTCCAGAGCATTATTCATTTTTTATGATTTTTAATAATGAACAGTTCGTAAATGGAGGGATTGATAACAATGTAGCAACGCTTGGCCGTGTGATTTTTTATGACAGAGCTTTGTCATACAATCGTACTATTGCTTGTGGTTCGTGCCATCAGCAGCAGTTTGGTTTTGCCGACGATGTACAGTTTAGCGAAGGTTTTGATGGCCAAATAGGCACAAGAAACGCACTACATATTGCCGATTTTGGTTTAGATGGTTATGGTCGTTTCCTGTGGGACGATAGAGAAGACGATTTGTCGCACATGACGCTTTTGCCTTTGCAAAATGGCATTGAAATGGGCATTACGCTTGATGAATTGACAGATAGAATGACAGATACTGATTATTATGCAGGTTTGTTTCAAGCAGCTTTTGGCGATGAAAATATCACAGATGAAAGAATCGGAATAGCATTGTCACAATTTTTGATGTCTATTATGGCAGTAAATACGAAATTAGATCAAGGCATTCAAAACGATTTTGCAGATTTTACGGCACAGGAGTTAGAAGGAAAAACAATTTTTGAAAATGCTTGTCAAAACTGCCATAACTCGCCTTTCACAAATGTGAATAGTGACCCAATTATCGCATTTTTTGACTTTATGGGGCCACACAACACAGGGCTTGATATTCAGTATGCTGATGATGGTCTTGGCGAAGCGACAGGCTTAAATACAGATAATGGCAAGTTTAAGACCGTAAATCTCAAAAACATTGCTCTTACAGGCCCTTATATGCACGATGGCCGTTTTGAGACGCTCGAAGAAGTGGTAGATTTTTATAGCGATGATGTGCAGCCACATCCAAATTCTACTTTTGAAACGCATTGGTTTTTTCAAGACAATTTCCCTGTTCCTTTCGAGGGATTCAACTTTACGGAAGTCGAAAAAATGGCTTTAGTGGCATTTTTGCAAACTTTTACGGACGAAACACTTGTAAATGAACCAAGATGGTCTGACCCATTTGTGTTGGTAAACAATAATGTAGGTATTGAAAATGGTATTGAAGCAGCAAATATCGAAGTATATCCCAATCCGATGAGTACTCATACTTTGATAGATTTGGGCAGTTTTCCACAAAATGAAGCAACTCAAATTCGTTTATTACAGCTCAATGGCCAAGTGGTAAGAACAACAAAAACCATGAATAGAACCTACAATTTGTTGCGAGACAATCTTGTGGCAGGTACATATTTGCTAGAGATTACGAAAGATGGACAGCAAATTGTGGAACAAATTGTGGTGCAGTAATTAATAATATTTAATTTTGTTTAATAAATAGTTATTTTTGTTTTGATATTGCGTGTATTTCGCTTTTGTGGGCGAAGTAGGCGCAATATTTTTTTGTGAAAAAAACAAAAAAACGCAAGTTATCAAATATTTGATAACTTGCGTTTTTGCATTTTCTGATTTTTTTTATTGACTATTGAGCCAAAAAATGACTCTATCAATTTGCTCCCATTGCGAACCCGAAAAATAATAAGACATATATTCTTTTCGAGTGAGTCGGTCATAAAAAAAATAGCGATAAGCAAAATAAGACTCATCTTTTGTTTTTTTAGTTTGAGCATTCCACGCTTTCTTTTTGCCGAAAAAAGGCTCACGTTTCAACACAAAACGATAGGTTTTTTTGTCAGGATACAATTCCTTGATTTTGCCTAAAGGTACTGTTTTGTAAGGCTTTTTGTAATTTCTGAAATGCTCATCTAATTTCGAGTTGAGAGTCTTAATATTTTTGTTTGTCGTTTCGATAAACTCCTCTTTTTCGTCTTCATACATATCATCGACATCTTCTAAGACTTCTTCTGGGTCTTGATAGCGATAACGTTCTACAAGAAGAGTTGTATTTTTTAGTTCGCTTGGAATCCATTTTTGAGCTTGAGCTTGTTGCAAAAACCAAAAGCTGCTCAATATGAAGCAAAGCATTAAGATTGTTTTATTCATAATTCGACATTTTGTTTTTTTAGTAAGAGCCAAAACATTTAGAAAAAAAATAAGAAATTGCTTAGATTTTGATGCTGAAAAAGCTGTTTTTACATTTAAACTACTACTTTTTTTAAGTTAAATGATTGAAGCTTAAACAGCTAATACTCTAAGTGTCAAAGAAAAGATAGTTATAGATTATTTTATTTTGGAACGAAAAACAAAGATATGGTTTAATGTGAAGGCTAGAGAAATAACGGTTTTATGACACAAAAATTATAATAGGCCATAAAAAAGCTTTTTTTGTGTGAAACATTGGAAAATAAATTGCTCACTTGTGAAAAATAAGAGTTTGATTTTTTAGCAAAAAAATATGCAAAATGTTAGGTTTCAATTATTCTTTTTTCAAACGTCTTCCAAGCTCATAGTCTAGCCATTTTGCGGTTAGATTCTTACCAATAATAATACCACGCTCATCTACCAAGTAGTATTGAGGAATAGCATTGAACTGAAAGGTGCTAACACACTCAGAGCCAAAACCTTTGAGGTCGCTCACATGATTTGGCCAGAGCAAACCATCTTTTTCGATAGCTTTTTTCCATTTTTCTTTGTCATTGTCGAGCGAAACGCTATAAATTGTAAATCCGTCGGCAGTTTCAAATTTGGCATTTTTATATTTATTGTAAATTCTTATCAACTCAGGAGCACTCTCACGACAGGGTTTGCACCACGAAGCCCAAAAATCAATAAGTACAATTTTGTTTTGTTGCACAACGCTAGATAAAGCCAAGTTTTGGCCCGATGGCATAGGAAGACTAACATCAGGAATTTTTACACCATTAATCAAATTGTCGGTGGAATTACATTGGCAAAAAATGCACAACAAAAAAATTAAAACATTTCGTTTTATATCAAAAATCATCATTATAATTGTATATTGTAATCAGAAAGCCCTTCAAAGCTTGTTTTGGGGCTATAATTGAGCAATTTTGCTATAAAATTTGCTGGAAACCACATAATAGCATCATTATATATCGCTACTGTGCGATTATACATTTTTTGTTGTGGTTCAATTTCTGCGACCAAATTATGCCATTCGCTTTGCAAACCTTTAAGGGTTTCGCCTTGAGTTATATTTTTGCTTTGCACTTTCAAAAAAATACTGTGTAAATTATTGTAAGCCTTAACCTTTTCGTTGGTAGCTTTATTTCGAGCACGAAACTTCCAACGATAATTGTTTGCTTGATGTAGCAAATCAGCATTCTGAACCATCATTTGCGGTTTGGCGAGCTGCAAAAAGTCGCCTATCACATCAGATTGTTTGTGCAAGTTATTTTCCATATTGCGATACAACAAATTTAGTTGATTGATGCGTCGCAAAATTAGGCTATTTAAACCCAAAAAAACGCCTAAAAAACCAAGTATAAAGATGAGCAAAATCATATTGAATCGATAAAGTTAGTCGCAACCTAAAAAATGAGTATCTCAATAAAATAAATGACCATTTGTGAAAATAAATACACCAACTTTTAAACGCCTTGTCACAAAATAACTGTTATGAAATGGCGTTTGACACTTATTAATTTTTTGCGAAATGAAATAATGTCACAAAATAGCTTACTTTTTGCTAAAACTGTTTATAAAAAGGATTTAAGTTTTTGAAAAAAAAGCTTTATTGCGAAAAAATGAAAATAGACATTTATTAATAGGCTTTAATTTAGGAGACGTTACCTATGCAATAAAACATTAAAATATAGCGTTTAGTTTCCATAAATGCAGATATTAAAAAAACAAAAATCTGAAATAAATACTTACAATAATTATCTTTTTAGTGTATTCTGGCACATATAATAAGTGAAAAAATCTTAAAAAAGTAAAAAAACATCTTTTTTCTTAAACAAGTCTTAAATTTTCAGATGTAAATTGTAAATTGCGAAACTTTTGGAATTTGTCATGTAGCATTCTCAAAAAAAATGACTAGGTTTAGGTAGTAAAAAAGAGTATTTCCCAGCTTTTTGTAAAAAAGGGTAAGCAAACTTTATGAAAATTTAATTTTTTTGTAAAACGGAGCTTAAACGAAAAAAAATGCAAAAAGGTTGCTTTTGAGCAAAAAAAATAGAGATATACTCAATAATTTTTTATCTTTTACCGTTTATCTTGCAACATCAAATGAAGGAATCATTATTTATACATAAAATTATATTTTATTTTGTCTGCTTTGGTCTAGTATTTAGCCAGCAGGCAATGAGCCAACAAGTAGCTCAATTAACGCAATACCGCTTTCACCAATTGCCTTTCAATCCTGCTTATACAGGCAGTATAAAAGGCATCAATATAGAAATGGCTATGCGAGGGCAATGGGTTGGCATCAAAGGCTTGCCTTTTACACAAAGTATCGGTGTTCATGCACCATCATCGACACTAAAAGGAGGTTTGGGTTTGGTATTGTTAAACGACCTAATAGGAGCAGAACGGCACACCAGCTTTTATTTATCGTATGCTTATCGGCAAAAAATAGGAAAGCATAGCATACTAGCAATAGGCATACAAGCAGGAGCGATACAAAAAAGCTTAGATGGACGCAAGCTCATATCACCTGAAGGAGAATATGAAACCAATTTTATACATAATGACAATTTTATTCCATTAAGCATAGAGGGAGCAGTAACGCCAGATATAGGCATTGGTATATATGCCAAAAGCAGAAAGTTAGAATTAGGTCTAACAACACAACACTTGCTGCAACCTCAGTTTAATATTTTAACAACAAATGGAGATATAAACTATATTCAAAAAAGACACTATTTATTACAAGCCGCCTACAATTTCTCGTTAGGTTCTGTCTTCGATATGTCTCCCTCCGTTTTGTTACAATCAGACTTAAACAAACATCAACTTAGCGGTCATATATTACTGACTTATGATGATTTTTTTCAAGTAGGCCCAACTTTTAGAGGTGCAAGTGCTAATTCTTTGGATGCCATAGGAATAATCAGCAGCATACAGATTGGCCAAACATGGAAAATTGGTTATGCTTATGATTTTCCAATATCAGCTTTACGAAAAGCTACAACAGGCTCGCACGAATTGACTATTCGATATACTTTATTGAATACTATTCAAGCAAAAAAAGGGAAAACAATTTATAACCCTCGCTTTTTGTAATTTACATTCGACAAAAGCCATTTTCTTCATTCAAAGAAAGCAAAAATTTTGTATATCTATCAAACTTAATTATTTTTATGCTCCAAAATTTTTGTTATCAAGTTAGAATTAATATAACTATTTTTAAAATTTCTCTCATGAAAAGATTTGCATTAGGTTATGTTATTGTGTTAGGAGTATTACTAACCTTAGCAGGCTGTCAAACTTCATCAGGTCCTAGCGGACAACTTATAGGCGTAGATGACCGCCCCGAATGGGACCACATCAATCCGTATGGCTTGGCTTATGTACCTTCGGGAACATTTCACGCAGGGCCAAGCGACCAAGATGTGAATCATACTTTGCAACAAAGAAGTCAAGCAAAGTCTGTTCAAGGCTTTTATATGGATGATACGGAAGTAACCAATAACGAATACCGACAATTTGTGCATTATGTGCGAGACTCTATCGGACATACTGTATTAGGCCACTTTGAAGAAAGTGATAGTGGCGAAGAAAAAATTGATTGGTCATATGAAATAGACTGGGCTTCTGACGGCGAAGATGCTGGCTCACTAGACGAAATGTTCTATTCAGGCGATGACCAATTTCAAGGCAGAAAAGAGCTAGACGTTACCAAACTCGTTTATCAGTATGACTGGTACGATTGGAAAGCTGCTGCTGCCAAAGAAAGACGTAATGAAAACCGAAGTTCTTTTATTGTAGAAGAAGAAACCGAAATCTATCCAGATACACTATGTTGGGTACATGACTTTTCTTACTCTTATAACGAACCAATGACTCGTAATTATTTTTGGCATCCAGCTTTCGATGACTATCCAGTAGTAGGAGTCAATTGGTCGCAAGCAAATGCTTTCTGTTCATGGAGAACGAAGCTGTGGAACGACAATGCTACTGAAATTGGCCAAACAATGGGTGAAGAATTCCGTTTGCCTTTCGAACACGAATGGGAATATGCGGCTCGTGGTGGTCTGGAACATGCTCCATATCCTTGGGGTGGACCTTATGTAAGAAACCGCAAAGGGTGTTTGTTGGCAAACTTCAAACCAGGGCGTGGAAACTATCCAGAAGATGGCGGCTTTTATACAGTAAGAGCAGATTCGTATCACCCAAATGACTACGGGTTGTATAACATGGCTGGAAATGTTGCAGAGTGGACTTCTACGGCTTTCTATGAAAATGCTTACGCTTTTGACCATGATATGAACCCAGATATTCGCCACGATGCTGGTGATGAAGCTACCGAAACAATGAAAAGAAAAGTTATTCGTGGAGGTTCTTGGAAAGACATTGCTTATTACATTCAAACAGGTACAAGACATTGGGAGTATCAAGATACTTCAAAGTCTTATGTCGGTTTCCGTTGTGCTTTGACTTTCTTAGGTCGTTCTATTGACGATTAATAGCAAACAAGCATTTTAAGCTTGATGAATAAAAAATATAAATGAGCATAAAAAAAATATAACTTTTATGCTCATTTTTAGCTAAAAATTCAGAAATAAAAATTATTTTTAGCAACCAAAAGCAAAAAGTTTCAAAACAATAGTTTTTTATCTATTTTTTTGGATTAAAAACACATAAATTGAAACATTTTGCATCTTAAAAAAAATATACTGTAATTGTAAGATATTTTAACCAAGACTACCTGAAAAAGGAACTGTAAGAAAAAAAAATTAGTTAATCAATAAAAATTGTAAGAAATTATGGCTTTTTACGAACGGAAAGGGTTTTTGTACTTCAAAAATTTATTTATCGGTCTAGGTGCCTCCTTCATTATTGTCGGTGCACTTTTCAAAATCATGCACTGGGAAGGTGCAAATGAAATCCTAATTGGTGCGATGCTTTTTGAAGCTGCAATTTTCGCTTTACAAGCTATTTTACCACCTCACAAAGATTATCACTGGGAAAAATTATATCCAGGTTTAGATAACGTAACCTCTAAAGTAACAGCTATTCCATTGAGTGGACCTTCGCCAGACAGCGACCCTGTTGTAGCGAAATTAAACAAAGAATTGGCAAAAAGTGGTGTTGATGACAAACTTATCAGCCGTTTAGGTAATCACTTAGGTTCTCTAACTAGCAACTTATCTGGTTTGAGCAATGTAACTAGCACGGCTGGTGCAACTTCTGAATTTACAACAAATGCAAAAGCTGCGGCTAAAGCTTTGGGTAAAGTAAAAGTTGCTTACGAAAATGCTGCTGATGTAGCAAAAGATTTGAAAGTAGCTTCTGACAATACAAGAAAATACCAAGAGCAAGTGCAAGCGGTTTCTAAAAACTTAGCTGCTTTGAATGCTGTTTATGAACTTGAATTGCAAGATACTAACAATCACTTGAAAGCAATGAACAAGTTCTATGGTAACTTGACAAATGCAATTGATAATTTGAATGACTCTGTTGAAGATACTAAACGTTATAGACAACAAATGGGCAATTTAGCGAAAAACTTATCTTCGTTAAACAACATATATGGCAATATGCTTACAGCTATGTCAATGGGTGCTAAAACTAAGTAAAATCTATATTTTGCTGCCAAGCAAATAAAATAGATTGATGTCGTTTTTCGACAAGCACACAAACCATAGCTTACATTGTAAGTATTCAAATTATTATTATTAAACATTTAAATATTGCTATATGTCTATACCAAAGGAGCCGAGGCAGCAGATGATTAACGTCATGTACCTTGTACTGATTGCACTGCTCGCCATGAACGTATCGGCCGAAATATTAAACGCATTTAAACTATTAAGAGACGGTATCAACAACTCTAATGCTTCAATTTCACAAAAAGTTGAAGATACTATGGGAGCTTTTGAGAAAAAAGTAAAAAAAGAAAAAAGAGGGCAAGAGTTTTATGCTGCTGCTGAAAAAGCACAAGTAATCTCTGCTGATTTTCAAAGATATATTGATGGATTAGATTCATTACTATTACAAACTTCTGGTGAAAATCCAGAGGTTGCAGGAGAATTGACAAGAAAAGATGATGTAGATGTTCCTACTCGTCTTTTTGTTGAAGAAGGAAAAGGAACTGAACTAAAAGATAAAATTTATGAAACAAGAGATAAATTTTTAGCTCTTTTCAAAGAAAAAGCAGATAAAGATGCACTAGAAGCTAGTATGACCTTAGAAACTGCTGACATTCCAGAAGATAGTGAAAAAACAAATTGGGCTGAATATACTTTTTATCACATGCCCGCAGAAGCAGCTCGTACATTGCTTGTAAAATTCAAAAATGATGCTATTGCTTCTGAAGCAGCTATTGTTGATCAATTATTTAGTAAAGTAGGTGCTGTTACCATCTTATATGACAAGTTTCAAGTAGCACTTATTCCTAGTGCAACAACTTTGATTCAGGGTGAAGATTTTGAAGCTAAAGTTTATTTGGCAGCATCTAGTTCTATGGCAAAACCAAGAATTTCTGTAAATGGTAAAAGCTTGTCATTGGACAAAAATGGTATTGCAACTTACAAAGCTAAAGCAAGTAGCACAGGTGAATTTCCTGTAAAAGCAACCATTACTACTAAAACAGGTACAGGTGATAATAAAACTATTAAAGGTGAAATTAAATATAAAGTTGTTGCACCGCCAAATCACGTTCCTGTTGTAGCGGCAGATAAAATGAACGTATTTTATATTGGTGTACCAAACCCTGTTTCTGCCTCTATCACAGGTATTCCAGATAGTAAAGTATCTGTAAGTATGACAGGTGGTTCTATCACTAAAGCAAGCGGCCCAGGTAAATATACAGTAAATGTAAACTCTCCTGGTAAAGCGAAAGTAAATTTGAATGGTAAGAACAAAAAAGGCGAAAGCGTAAATGGTTCTGCTGATTTCCGTGTAAAACGTATTCCAGACCCAACGCCAGAAGTTGGTGGAAAACAAGGTGGAGCAATGAAAACAGGTGAGCTTAAAGCTCAGTTAGGTGTTGCGGCTCGCTTAAAAGATTTCGACTTTGATGCTAAGTTTAAAGTAGTAGGTTTTGAAATGACTCTTGCTGAAAGAGGACAAGACCTTTTGACTTGTGTAAATGGTGGTTCTAAGTTTGGAGGCCAATGTGCCAACTTGATTAAGCGTGCAAAAGTAGGAAGTATCTATTATTTCGATAATATTCGTGCAAAAGGCCCAGATGGTACTACACGAAAATTACCTACCATTTCGTTTAAAGTAATCTAATATTTTGCCAACTGTTTTTTTGATAAAGAAACAAAAGCAAAACAAAATATAATCTGACAATTAGTAGCTAAAATAATGTTGAACATGACTTTAGCTATCAATTGTCAGTTATTTTTATATTAGCACAATAGAGAAATAAACAACAAAAGGTTTTGATTTTCAAAACCAAGCTTTATCTTACATAAAAAAGTTTTTATCATACTAATTGAATGATTGTCTTCGTTATATAATGGCATTTCATTCTTTATAAGTTCTTGCATCAGAATAAAACAACTGTTAAAGCTGAGTAATGTTCAAAAAATAAGTTCTTTATTTGTGACAATTTTGGCTAAAAAATGCTTGAAACTTAAACCAAATCAAATAATTATTAATATTAAATACCAAAATCAAATATGCTTAACATGAAAAGGTTATTACTGTTTGTAGGCGTTTTATCGGTAGCCTTAATACTCAGTACTCCAATGATGAACGCTCAAGAAGATTGGGGCGGCAGTGGTGGCGGACAGCCTGAAGCACCTGCTTCTGACGCTGAAGAGGGCGAAAGCGACGAACCCGTAGTTCGTGACGGTTTGTATGATAAAATTTCGATAAAGCAAAAAGAAATTTTGGCTTATGACCACCTGCGAGAAGCCGATATTTTTTGGCAAAAAAGAGTGTGGCGTGTGATTGATACTCGCCAAAAAATGAATTTGCCATTTGTTTATCCTGAAGAACCATTTATTCAAACTTTGCTAGACATTGTAGAAGAAAATGATAGCGAGGTAAACATTTTTATGGACGACACATTTAGCGAAAAAATTGTGCTTTCTGATGTAGAAGCAAGACTAAACTCAGTAGATACTATCACGGTAATTGACCCTGATACTTATGAGGAACAAACGAAAATCATTAAGAATGACTTCAACTGGATGGCAGTTACGAAATTTCGTGTGAAAGAAGACTGGGTTTTTGATGAAGAAACTTCAACAATGGTTGTGCGTATTTTGGCGATAGCTCCTATCATGGACGTAATCGACGACAATGGTAACTATCGTGGGCAGCAAGCGATGTTTTATGCTTATTACCCAGATTTCAGACCACATTTAATGAAACGTGAAGTATTTAATCCAGTAAACGATGCTCAACGATTGACGTGGGACGATATTTTTGAAATGAGACTCTTTAGTAGCTATATTATGAAAGAATCAAATATTCAAGACCGACGTATCAAAGATTATTCGACAGGACAAGATGCCTTGTTGGAGTCTGAGCGTGTCAAAGAAGAAATCTTTACGACTGAACATAACTTATGGTCATACTAAGTCGTTAGGCAAAAATAATGATACATATCATCAAGGCTAACACGATGTTTTTCAATGTGTTAGCGATGTATCTAAAATAATTATAAAAAATAAAGAGGGATTTAAGAACATTTTGTTTCTTAAATCCCTCTTTTTATAAATTATAAATAACAAGTTGCTTTTGTAAAATAGGCACACATAAAAATATTTTTTCTAGCTGAAGAATTAGGCTATATTCAAAAAAAATGTTTACTATGCTTTTTTGAAAAAATAAAAATATGGATAGTCGAAAACAAATTTTGCAAAATATACGGCTTGCTTTAGAGCAGAAAAATATACGCCCTTATACCGATATAAATATTAGTGAAACAGCATATACAGATACAGGCGAAGCATTAGAAATTTTGTTTGCTAAAAACTTAAATGAAGCAAAAGGTAAATTTGTTTATTGTGAAGATGAAAGAAACTTTTTAGAACTTTTGCTAGAGTTGATAGCCGAAAAACAATGGCGACATCTTTATTGTTGGGACGAAGATTTACAAAATCTTTTGAAAGCTGCTGATTTTAACAAATGTCGTTTGGGCAGTAATCTTGATAGGGCAGATGCAGGACTTACTTTTTGCGAAGCCTTGATAGCCGAAAGAGGAAGTGTCGTGGTGTCGTCGGCTCTATCGGCAGGGCGTGCTTTATCTATCTTTCCAAATGTGCATATTGTGTTAGGTTACTTTTCGCAGTTAGTATTCAATATTACAGAGTCTTTTGAGCTGTTGCGGCTAAAATATGGCAATAACTTGCCATCAATGATTAGCCTTATTACTGGCCCTAGCCGAACTGCCGACATCGAAAAAACATTAGTAATGGGAGCTCATGGCCCAAAAGAATTGTATGTTTTTTT
The DNA here is from genome assembly GCA_049613665.1 of Chitinophagales bacterium. Classification (GTDB taxonomy): domain Bacteria; phylum Bacteroidota; class Bacteroidia; order Chitinophagales; family UBA2359; genus JBMZCV01. Next base: position 72,507 of record JBMZCV010000002.1, read on the forward strand.
GATAGATGATACTGATATTTTTTGATGGTTATTCAATATATTATCAAAATGGAATAAGTCCATCTAAAACGCAACTACTCTTGGTTTAACAAAAGAACCATTTTTTTGTAGGGAAAACATACTATTTTTCAGTTCAAAAGACCATTAAATTTGAAAATATTGGCCGCCTTAGCCTAAAAAAAATAGTATGTTTAATACCTTTGATAAAAAAATGTATAAATGTCCGAACTGTTGTAGCAAAAAAGGCCATAAAAAAGACAAGTATCGGTCGCCTTAGCCTAAAAAAAAAGTATGTTTAAACTTTTTATAAAAAAAGTCTTAAAAAATAATCGCTTCGAAATAAAATAATATGACAAGAAGTATCAAAAAAATTGTAGTGATTGGTGCTGGAACTATGGGCGTAGGTATTGCACAGGTAGCAGCGATGAGTGGTTTCAATGTCGTTTTGTTTGATATTGAGCCAGAAACTTTGCCAAAAGCGATGCAAAGAATAAATAGGAGATTGGATAAAAGCATTGATAAGCAAGAGATTACGCCATTGCAAAAGCAAGATATATTGTCTCGCATTGATGCAACAACGTTTTTCGGCGACCTTTATGGTGATTTTATTATTGAAGCTATTGTCGAAGATTTGAATATCAAAATGGAAATTTTGGGACAAACTGCACGTCTAAACAAGCCAAATGTTATTTTAGCAAGCAATACATCTTCTATTCCTATTACACGACTTGCTAGACAGTTGCCGTTTCCAGAGCGAGTAGTAGGTATGCACTTTTTCAATCCTGCTCATATCATACCGCTTGTGGAGGTAGTTGCAGGCATTGCCACGAATAAAAAAACATTGGAAACAGCTCAACAACTTGTTTTGCAGATGCAAAAAACGCCTGTTGTGGTCAAAGATAGTGCTGGCTTTTTGGTCAATCGAGTAAATCGGCATTACTACTTGCAAGCACTTCAACTATTGGAAGAACAAGTAGCCGATATTGAGACAATTGATGCGTTGTTAGAATCAGCTGGCTTCAAAATGGGTACTTTCAAACTCATTGATTTGATAGGTCTTGATAGTAATCACCGCACAAGTAAATCTATTTATGAATCGTTTTTTGGTGAAGCACGTTTCAAACCAAGCCGTTTTGAGCAACAAAAAGTGGAAGCAGGACATTTTGGACGCAAAGCTGGCAAAGGTTTTTATGATTATGAGTAGAACGAAGCACCTAGACAAAAAAACAAAAAATATTTTATTGAAATTAATGTATTGACCGTAAATTTTCCGTTTGTTAAATAGCATTTGGTACTTATATTTCATCTGTTAAGGCTAAGATGCCATTGACCATATTTTTCCAGCTAAACCGTTTTTTTTCTATTGCTACATTTTGACTAAAAAAAGTTTCTTTTTCGTTCTCATAAAAATCAAGTATAGCATTTGCGATAGCCAAAGCATTTGGTTCAACAACATAACCAACAACACCATCTGGCACAATTTCAGGCAAACCGCCTACATTGGTCACTAACATTGGCCGTTCAAAATGATAGGCGATTTGTGAAATGCCGCTTTGTGTAGCCGTTTTATAAGGCTGAACAATTAGATCGGCAGCACAAAAGTAATGTTTTACTACTGCATCGGCTATAAATTCAGGTTTCGAGATGATATACTTTTTCAAATCGTACTGTAAAATATAAGCTTCATATTTTTCTTGGTCATCATAATATTCTCCAGCTATCAGTAAGCGAATATTTTTTGCTTGCAAACGCTCATCAGTCATAGCTTCTAGCAAAATATCTAAACCTTTGTAGTTTCTAATCAATCCAAAAAATAAAAGTATTTTATCTTCATTTTTTATCTTCAAAAATTTTCTTGCCAACGATTTTTCGACTTTTTTTCCAAAATTGTCATAAATAGGATGTGGCAAAAAAACTTTTTTATCTGTATTGGTAAACTGCTCCAAGTCAGTTAATACCGACTTTGACATCACTAAAAAAGCATCGCAAGACTGCACGAAATAATTGGTCAGTTGAAAGTCGCCAAAGCGTTTTTCGTGTGGTATTATATTGTGTGAAACTGCTACGATTTTTGTTGTTGGACAATGTCGTTTTATTTGCCTATTGATGCTTCCAAGACAAGGCGACATAAAAGGCAACCAAAATTGTGTAAGTACGATGTCTGGTTGTAATGCTGCTATTTCTTTGCCTACTCGCCACCAATTGAGCGGATTTATAGAATGGATGTTTTGTGTTATCCAAATGTTTGGTGGAGGCGAATCGGTAGAAAATTGTGTTTTTCCAGGAAAAAGAAAGTTGGGATATTGAAATTTGAAGGTATAAACGGAGACTTCACAGTCTATCATTTCTTCTTGAAAAGCTTGTGCCAAACGGTTGCCAAATGCTGCAATGCCGCCACGGTAGGGAAAGGCTGGGCCAATGATAACAATTTTTTTCATAGAGCAAATGTACGTTTTTTTAACTGTTTTTTCGCATTTTTTTCATCTAAATACTAGCATACAAATTCAAGGTAAAAAATGGTTCAACTTGAATCTAAATGACAAAAAAAGCGAGTTTCTACCGAAATAGAAACTCGCTTTTGTATATTATAACTTTTTCTTTTACGAAAAATCTTACTGTGCAGTAAGTACTAAGTCACAAACTTCAACAACATTATTGTCGAAAGTTACTTCATAAGTAACACTTAATTGACCTGTTTCGATGTCATAAATACCTTGACGGTCATTCAAATCTGGAATACTACGAATGTTTGTAATACCTGAATAAGATGTTTCTACAATTTCGAAGTCGTCTTCGTCTAATACTGTACAACGAATTTGAAGTACAGGACTATCAAAACCACCAAAGCCTTCAATTAAGAAGTCGGCAACACTTGTGCTAGAGCTAAGTACATTTACAGTATATTCGTAAGTGCCAGAAGGACAAACATCAGTTGCAGCATAAGCACCTAACATTTTTGCACGAATCTCAACATCACATTCTGCACCTTCATAACCTGGGTTACAGTAGCAATCGCCATCTTCACATTCTGCATTTGTTGGGCAAACGATATTGAAGCAAAGGTCTTGCACATCACAGTTTGCACCAGAGAAACCATCGTCACACTCACATATGCCATCAACACAAGAAGAGTTTGGAGGACAATCGCCGTCGCAAGTTGTACATGAATCAAATAGAAATAACATACCTACTAAAGCAAGCATGATTCCGAATAAATTAATACTTTTTAATGTTTTCATCTTAAAGTTAGATTTTATAATTTTTTAATAGATTTGGTATAGTATATAGCTTCTTTAGCTTCTATATTTGTTGTTTTTAGATGCTTTAAAAATAGGTAAGTTTAACTGCAATTGAAAAAAAAACTATTTTTTTTTCATAATTGCTTGATTTTGTGCAAGTAATATATTATTTATTATTTGTTTTTTTTAAGAAAAAACCTATCCATCTAAAAGAACGAAACTTATATATTAAAAGGTTGCTTTAAAAGCTAAAAAAAGCATTTTATCATTTTTGAGCGAAAAGATAAGCCTTATTATCTAAAAAATCAAATGATATTTGAGATAAAAAGGCTTATCAATAAATTTATAATTTTATAAAATTCAAGCTTTTCACTATTTGTTAGTCAAGCTTATTGTGGTGTAAGTACCATGTCGCATTCATCGCTAGTGCCATCATCAAAGTTGGCCAAGTAGGTTAGTGTAATCACACCTGTTTCTGCATCATAAGTGCTTTCTTCGCCATTGATAGCTAAACTTTGCAGTGTTGGAAGACCTGGATAGGCAGCAGCTTCTATTTCAAACTCTTCGCTATCTAATACGGTACAAACAACATTTAGTACAGGATCATCAAAGCCGCCAAAACCTTGTATTAAAAATTTAGTAATGTCATTAGCAGATTCTAAAATTGTTACGCTATAAGTGTAATTTCCAGATTGGCAAATATCTTCAATAGCATAACTACCATAATATTTTTCACGAATTTCTAATTGACATGAGTCGCCTTCGTAGCCTGCAAAACAGTAGCAATCGCCGCCATCACATTCTGCATTTGCTGGGCAAATCACATTGAAGCAACTATCTAATTGTTCACAGTTGGGGCCAAAAAAGCCTGAACCTTCGGCACATTCGCAAACAGCATTGCCTAAGTTGTCGAGAACGCAGTTGCCGCCGTTTTGACATTCTAAAATACATTCATCATCTTCAGGTGTGCAAGAGTCGAACATGACTAAAGCAGCACATAGGGCCAAAATGGTGGCCAAAAATTGAAAACCTTTAAATTGTTTCATTATTTAGTTGTTTAAAAATGGTTTGAAATAGTTACAAAATAATATATGTAAGTGTGTTATAACAAAAAGTGATTTTAGTTTGCTCTTGTTATCCAATAGAATGGCTATTAGACTTACAATGTTCCAAATTGTTTAATTTTTATAGGGTTTTTGATATTTTTTTGTAAAAAAAGAAAATAATTTTCACAAAAATAAACTTATTTTTCAATAATTTTGAATATTTGTAATAAAGCTTTATTACAAATATCTGTTTCTAGTCAAGCTTTTGGAATGAAAAAGCTGCTATAAATTTCATTTTTTTTGCAAAATGGGGTAGGAAAATACTGATGCTATAATGATAAAAGCACCAATATAAAAGCCTATGTCCATGCGTTCTGACTCTCCAAACATCCAAAATGCCAAAATAATAGCATATACAGGTTCCATATTGATGGCTAGAGCTACATCGAAAGCTGTCAATCTTTTTGTGATATATATGGTGGCAACAAATGCGTAAGCCGTACAAAAGCAAGCTAAGATGAGCAAATAGCCAAAATCTGAAGCCGATAATGATAATGGTGCAAAAGTAGCTTCTGGTGTAAAAAAAGTATATAACAAAATTAATACAAATCCTGAGAGCATTTCATAAAAGGAGATGCTATAATGATTGTATTTTTGTACCAAAATGCGGTTTAATACGCCAAAAAGACTGGCTAGAAATGCAGAAACTAAGGCGAGTATGATGCCCCAATAATAATTGAAGGCAAATTGTGTGATAATGTATAAACCAATGATAATGATGAGACCGATAAAAATTTCTAGCCACGAAACACGGCGTTTTTCGATGAGTGGTTCAAGAATGCTCGTAAACAAAGTGGCACTTGCCATACAGCCCAAAGCTACTGATACGTTAGAAACTTTTATCGCTCCAAAAAAGGTAATCCAATGGACTGCAACGATAGCTCCTACGCCAACGACTTGCAAAAAAACACGAGGCGGCAGCCGAAAATCGACTTTTTTCCACCACGCATACAAGCCTATGCTAAGTGCAGCAATAGACATGCGATAACTGACTAATTCGGTGGCATTGACGCTGATTAGTTTGCCCAAAATGCCTGTGAAGCCATACAACAAAACAATAAAATGAATGTGTAAATGGTCTTTCCAAACGGAATTGTTAGAAAATAATTTCAAAAGGAATGTTTTTGAAGTCTAAAAAAGAAGATGTGATGTTAAATTGATGTTTGAATAAAACTAAGATTTTTTCGTACAATTTTGACTGCCGCAAAGTCTGCATTTGCAATAGCACTCGGCTTTTTAATCTGAATGCTGCATTTTTCGAGTTGTGGCCATTTGTGAAATAGCAACTCGGCAATGGCCTCGACAGCAGTTTCTATAAGTTGGTATTTTTGAGAAACAAGCAAGTTCTCGACACTTTCCGCAATTTTTGTGTAATCTACTGCATCTGTTATGTGTTCGCTATTTTTAGCTTTCGCAAAATCGTAATCTACTGCTATATTGAGCAATAGTTCTTGCTTTTGTATTCTTTCGTTTGGCAAAATACCTATAATACATTGAATGCTAAGGTTTTGTATATCAATTGTTCCTGTCATAATAAAATTAGGCGTTCAGTATTATTTGATGAAAAGTTGATTAATTTTTCTTTTTTGCAAAAATAGAAAATTGTGGGAGAGGAAAGTGCATTTTAAATACAATAAAAAAGAAGAAAATAAAAGTATCTGTTTCATTTTTTGTAGAATAAATAATGTAAAATGTGTGTGATAGTACACAATAAAAGTCTAAAAAAATAGGCGTACCTTTTGTTTTTTTATAAAATAAAGTACACAAAAATACATTATAATGTATTTTTGTGTACTTTTGTACTGCATTTATAAATAAATAATATGAAACTACAAATAAAGAATTTCGGCCCTATTGAAGAAGGCGAAATTGATTTATCGAAGAAAATATACATTTTTGTAGGCTACAATAATACAGGCAAAACCTATTTGTCGCAGTTGATGTATGCTATTTTGGGGCAAGACTATGAAACAGAGTTAAGTAAAAGTATAAGTTTTGAAGAACTAGGAATTGAAATTATAGATAACAAAATTGAATTGTCGCAAAGTATAATTGATAAGTTTTGTGAAAAATTGAGTATTTTTTTAGTAGAAAAAATAATTCCAGACACTTTTAATATTTCTAAAAATCATCATTTAATAAAAGATGCTAATTTTAAATTCTTACCGCCTAGTTTGGAAGAAATAAAAGAAATAGAAACAATTCACAGTATTGGTTTTGCAGAAATCATAGAAAAAAAAGACTCTAACTTTAGCAATATTGAATTATGGCATGGTGTTACGGAAAAAGAAAAAGGCAAAAATTATATAGATATTGACAAAGACTTTTTTAATAATTTAGATAATATTTACGTATATTCTTCTAAAGGAGGAAATGATATTAAAACTAATGTAAATACTAAAAATTATTGGCTTAGTTCTTTACTATTAGGCGTTTTTTGGGGAGAAGCTACTCGCAATATGTTTCTTTCAGCTTCACGCATTTTTTATCCTATTTTTTATCAATATATTTTTAAAGTAGAAAAAGAAAAACGAGAAATAATGAGCAAGCATTTTTCACGTCTTATTGAAAATATTGAAAAAAATGAAACAAACAAAGAAGACATTTTAGGTTTGTTAAAGGCGGAGCAAAAGGCACAAAAAAGTAGATATACCAAACCAACTAATGAATTAATAGATAAATTTTACGATTTACATAAAAATGATGAACAAAATAGCATTTACAAAAAGCAAGTTGAAGCACTAGAACAGCTTTTCGGTGGCAAAATAACGATGGAAGATGTCGGCAGTATCGCAAACAAAGAATTTGGCATTGCTTTAGAAAACGAAAAAGAGTTGGATATGTATTTGGCATCTTCTTCTACCAATCAATTGACGGCTTTGCATTTGTATTTCAAATACTGGGCAGCCGAAAAACACAATTTTTTGGTCATTGATGAAGCAGAAGAAAATCTGCATCCAAAATATCAGCTAGAAGTGTTTAAAATACTACTCGAATTTGCAAGTATGAACGAAAATAAATTGCTTTTAGTTACGCATACACCTTTGATTGTCGAGTCGCTCAACAATTATTTGATGCTCGGCACTTTGAAAAAAGTAGCTTCTGATGAAACCTATCAAAAAACCTTGCAAGATTTGAAATTGCTAGATATTCCTTTGACAGCAAAAGAAGTAGGCATTTATTTTTTTAGCGGTTCTGAAATTAGAGAGTATGAAATTGGTGAATATGGAACGGTATTTAAAGATTTTGATAGAGAAATTTATAAAGTAAAAAATGCCAGCGAAACTTTAAGCAGTACGATTTTCAAAAGTAAGAAAAAATGAAAATAGCCGACCTTAGCCGCCAAATTTCTGATAGCTTAGAAGATTTAGACATTTTAACAAAAGTGCGAAAAGGCTTTTTTGAAATAACAGAAAACGACAAAAATAGCAATACGACTTTGCGAAAAGTGCGAATTGACAATTTGCCAACAAAGAATATATGGGTTTTTCGCTCCGAAATAGAGGATATTGAATGTCTGCGAAACCAAAGCAAAACGGTAGAAGTCACACTTTTACATCTGGATGCAGACAAATTGTATGCCTATATGATTGAATTAAAATCTAGTTTATCGAAAAAAAATATTTCTGAAATAAAAAAGAAGTTTGCTTGTTCGCTAGTTACTTTAAGCCTTTATCTTTCTACACATAAGACTTTCAAAAAGCTTGAAAATATAGAAATAATACCTATTGGCATCACAATGTTTAATGATAATGCGTTTCAACGTGATTTTCATGAAAGACAATTGCATCGTTGTAGTTCGCTTCATAAAGAGGTTTTTCGTATGTCTTTGAGTAAAGAAAATAACTGTTACGAAACAAGTGTTCAATTAAAAACGCCTACTCTTGGCCGTTTTGAAATAGGCGTTTTATTTTTTCAAAATCTAAACTGGCTTCCTTATACTTCAAAATCAAAAGAAAGCGAAAGTTTTAGCGTTGATTTTAAAGATTTCCAATTTTAGCACTTAAAACCTATGCGAAACCCTCAACATACTCAAACGCCCAATCTCTGGCGTTCCCACAAAATACTGCGTTGCATTGTTATAAGCATTTTGCACCGTCAAAGTCATATTCACAGCTTTGTAGAAATTAGGAGTCCACGACACATTAACATCTAGCTCATGTCGTGTAGCCACTCTGCCCACAAAAACACCCGAGTTGGCAGGATAGCTGTCGTTCCAGCGAAAACGCAAACCCATATCCAAACCTATTTTTTCGAGATTATAGCTGGCACCAAAACGCACTTTATGCTGTGGAGCATTCAAGCCGATATAGCCAAATTGTGCTCCTTCTACCAAAATAGAATCTTTATCGACAAAGGAATAAGAAGCGTTGAGTTTGATATTTTGCGTCAGATAAAAATTGGCATTGCAATCGAAACCATACACACTAAGGTCGCCGATATTGCGAGAAGTGATGAGCATAGCAGGGCCATCGAGTTCCGTTGGCGAAATCGTGCCTATGGGCAGTTGCGAACTCGCTTCCACCATAATACTAATAATTTCGTCATCGACACGGCCATTGTTATTACCTCCAAAATCTGGATTTTGGTCGAGAAGTTCCAAAATAGTTTCCTCAAAAGCTGGCGGCACATTTCCAAGTCTTTCTTCAATAATAGGCGTGAGATAAGCTTCCAACTCGCTAGAATTTAGCATAACAGAAGGCGTAACCAATGTTGTAGGCACTAAATAATTTTTGATGTCGGTGCGATAAGCATCAAAAGTGAGGAAAAAACGCTTGCCAATCACACCTTTATAGCCTATTTCATAGCTTTTTGTTTCGGTATAGTTGGCTTTTTCCAAATCTTTCACATTTTTCCAATCTGAAAGCTGAAAACTTTGCGTTGTCAAATTCAAATCTTTTACTTCATGGCCAATGTCTTCAATATTTTCTGGCAAAATCAAACCTACACCTGTTGTTACCAATGCTGCCAATTCTTCAGGCACATTTGCAGCAGCTTCATTTAGCACTATTTGAATGATGTTTTGCCAAGCTTCATTATTGATGCTTGCATCGCCAACATTGTAATAAGTATTTGTAGTTTCGCCAAAAGCAGAACGAAATTGCGGTAGCAAATCATCGTTGAAATAAGGATTGTCGGCATATTGAAAATGATAGCCTGCCAAATTTCCTTTCGCCAAAATATCAACGCCTGTCGGAATTTCGCCACTTTTGACATCAATAAACCATGCACCAGTTCCTGGCGTTTTGAAAGCTCTGTTGAAAGTCAATCTTAGATTGTGATTCGCATTGGGCTTATACATAATTGCAGCTCGTGGCGATACAAAAGCACGTTTTATAAAATGGTGATAGTCGCTTCGCAAAGCTGCAATGAGATTTATTTTTGGCAAAACTTTGTAGTCTGCTTGCATATATGCACCATATTCTTGAATATTGTCGCTGTCTTCGTAGCGGCCATTGAGTGTTCCTTCCGTATTTGGCAAAGTCCAAAAAGCATCAGCACCATACACCAATTTCAACAAATCGCTAGGCTCAATACTGTGTTGAATTTGCGAGCCTACAAACTTCGATTTATCAGTAGTGAGATTTCCAGTACGCAAAAAATAAGTATCGCCAGAGTTGCTTGAATTGACGAAAATCTGTGCAAACAAATTTTTGTGTCGCAAACGTGCTTGCCCATAAATATATTCCCAATTGATGTATTGACTCGCTCCCAAAGGCAACATTTCTACATTACTTACATTGTTGTAGCCAGCCGCAAAAACAAGTTCTGTTCGGCTATTGAAACGGACATCTAAACGCCCATCGGCACTATATTTTTTTATTTCTTCATTGCGACTATTATCCACATAATCGCCCAAAAAGCCTTGTTCTAGCGAGTCTTGCGACACTGTTTGCCCATTTTCATACAAATAAATGTTTCCATTTGGCGATTGAATGGCTTTCACAATGCTATCTGGCTCGGCAGGGTCATTGTATTTCCAATCGCTACCTTGCATATAAGCAGCCGAAATTTTGTAGCCAACTTGAATTGGATTATCCTTAAAAGTCAAACGGTCGGCATGTCGAATAGAAACCTTAGAAACTGCTCTATCGCTCCACGCCTTTTCATCAAATTTTGGAGTAGTTGCACTCGTCAATTGTATCGTGTCTTTTATTTGGCTACGCAAACCAAAGCCGAAATTAACGACTGTTCCTTGATGGTCGATAGGCGATTTTGTGATAATGTGCATCACACCACTACTGCTATTTGGGCCATACAAAGCAGAAGCAGGCCCTCGCAAAACTTCTATTTTTTCAATATCATCGTCAGTCGTTGCTATCATCTGAAAGGCATTGGAACGCAAAGACGGCACACGAGCAATGCGATTATCGACAAGCGACAGCAAATCGTTTGAAAACAAGCCGTTGAAGCCACGCACAACGACATTGCTGCCTTGCAAACCTGTTTTCATCACATCGACACCGCTAATATCTTGCACCATATCGCTCACACCTATCGCTACTTTCGCTTTGATGCTTTTGGCTTCAATAATGGAAATAGAAGCAGGTGCGTCCAATATTTTTTCTTTTCGCCTAGAAGCACTTATCACAGCAGCATTGAAATCATAGCTATCTGTTTTTAGCGAAATATTGATTTTTTTGGCAGAATCACTTGTCAAAATACGAGTTTCGGTTTTGTAACCAACGTACTTGAAAACGACGGTCGCAGGCAATTTTATTTGCAGTTCAAAATTGCCATCTAAGTCTGTAACTGTTCCAATCTTCGTATCTTTTACCAAAATATTGACACCAACCAAAGCTTCTTTTGTGTCGCTGTCAATGATTGTTCCTGTAAATTCTTGTTGAGCAAAGCTTTTGTTTGTGAGTAAAAAAAAGCAAAGTAAAGTGAAAAGTACATAAATCTGTTTCATAGCAAATGCCATTTAGAAAAGTTTGAAAAGAATTTTTGTTACTTTACAGTTGTTGTTTATATGCCTAAATATAAGGATATTTTTGCATTTTTTTTATCATTGGAGTTTGTTTTTTTGAGTTTTTTAAGGTATTAAATGGCAACTGAAAAGTTAAAAGAATAAAAAATGTCAAGTTTTTACCTTCTTTTACTTGATGTTTTGAAATTTTTATAGTATCTTTAATAAAAAAACAAGTTGATGACTACATCTAATATTCAAAATCAAATTAATAGTTTTCCTGAAAATAAATTATTTAGTTACTCAGACTTTCAAATATCTCCTCAAAAAAAGATGGCTCTTGCCAAAAGATTAAGCATTCTTTCGAAAAAAAGAATAATTAAAAGATATAAAAAAGGTATTTATTATAAGCCTAAAAAAACTATTTTTGGTTTTGTAAAACCTTCTGAAAAAGAGCAGCTTGATTTGTTATTGAAAAATGAAAATCGTACAGAATTAAAGGCTTATATTTCTTACGAAACGATATATTATACTTATGGGTTGACTACACAAGTATCTAATATTTTCGTTATTGTGAGTAATAAACCTAAAAAATCGACACAAATAGGAGGTATTAAAGTAAAATATGTGAAAGGCATATGTCCAACATGTGAAAAAGATGTGAAACTTTTACAATTATTAGATATAATAAAAAGTTTCAAAAAAATTCCAGCTCGTAATGATGAAATTTTTGTAGCAGTAGTGAAAAGAGAGCTAAATTTGTTTTCAGCAGAAGAGTTGGCACGTTTCATTTTTTTAGCAAAAAAATATAATCCTGCTACAAAAGCTTTGTTAGGAGCAATTTTGGAACTTTCTAATCAAAAACAAGTTGCTAATTTATTAAAAAGTACTTTAAACCCACTAACAAAATTTCAACTTTCTATCACAAAAAAAGCTTTACCTAATCAACAAAATTGGCAAATATTTTGATTTTACATTTAGAACAAGACATTTTCAAAGATGCAATTACTGCTACTGCTCAACATTTGAGCATCAGAGAAGTGTATATCGAGAAAGATTATTGGGTAACTTGGATATTGAAAAACTTAGCACAATCTGATTTTAAAAACGAAACGATTTTCAAAGGAGGGACTTCTTTATCTAAAGCTTTTGGCTGTATTGATAGATTTTCGGAAGACATTGATTTAGCTATTATTACCAATAATCGGACGAACAATCAAATAAAAAGGCTGATTACAACTATTCAAAAACATATCACAAAAGACTTAGAAGAAATAAATATAGAAGGTATTACAAGTAAAGGTTCAAAATTTAGAAAAACGGTTCATCAATATCATAAAGTTTCAGAGAATATTTTATTTGGGCAAGCAAGTGATAAACTTCTGGTAGAGATAAATGCTTTTGCTATTCCTCATCCAAATGAAGCAAGAAAAATAGAGACTTATATCGCTCAATTTTTGAGGGAAACAAACAACGAAAAAATAATAAGTCAATACCAATTAGAAACTATTGAAGTGCTTTGCTTGAATATTGAAAGAACTTTTACAGAAAAAATAATGGGATTGATTCGTGCTTCATATTACGACAATCCTATTAATGAACTAAAACAGAAAATTAGACATATTTATGATATTGAAAGAATGCTCTCAATAGAAAATATAAAAGTTTTTTTAGCAAGTGAAGCTTTTTTTGAGATGCTTGAAAAAGTAAAACATGATGATGCTAGTAATCATGAATTTGGAGGCGACTGGTTAACAAAAAAATGGCATCAATGTATTCTTTTTAGTAATATAGTAAATACATGGCAAAAGTTAAAGCATACTTACTTAAATGAATTTGCAACTTTAGTTTATGGAGACTTGCCAGACTCTGAAGAAATTATAACTACTTTACAAATAATTTCAGAACGACTAAGAATATTTGATAAACAAAAATAATCTCATAACTCATTGATAAATAATGGTTTATGAGACTGTATTTAAACCTTTACTAAAAAAAAACTAAGGCTCTAAAATCTTATAAAAAGCATCTTCCACTTCCACCAAAAAGCGAGAAGGCATCGTCAGGTAGCTATCCCAAGCTGTAAAATAAGAAGGATATGTCAAATACAATTGTTCTTTCGCACGGCTGCAAGCCACATAAAACAAACGTCTTTCTTCTTCCAAATAATCTATCGTTTTGAGTGAGCGGCTACTAGGAAATAAGCCATCAAGCAAGTGCGGCACAAACACACAATACCATTCCAAACCTTTCGCTGAATGAATGGTAGAAAGCGTAACAGGTTTGTCTTCGCTCTCGTCAATGAGCGGCCGATTTTGGTCTTGAAAACGATTCGATGGCGGGTCGAGGGCGAAATCTGACAGAAATTTCTCTAAACTATCGTATTTTCCTGCTAAAGTCACTAGTACATCAATATCTTGCAATCGCAATTCATAATCAGCTTCTTGCGTTTTGAGCAAAGGCTCGTAATAAGCTTTCAAAATCTCAATTTTCGTACTAATACTTATTGTTTCTCGCATCGCATCTTTCATCACCTCTTGCAAATTCAAGAGTTCTGTCCCATATTTTCGTTTATCGAACTTTGAAAAGTCTATCTGACCATTTTGTTTCTGCAAATGCAAAATGATTTTACTAGCCGTTACCTTGCCGATTCCAGGAATGAGTTTCAAAATTCTGTTCCACGCAACAGCATCATAAGGATTGAGCAAAATACGCAAATAGGAAGTGATGTCTTTCACATGACGACGCTCCACAAAACGAATGCCACCAACAACGACATAAGGAATTTGGCGTTTCAACAACTCAGCTTGTATAAATGTGCCGTGATAACTCGCACGATATAGCACCGCAATTTTGTTGAGTGGAATATCTTTTTCTCGCAGTTCCATGATTTTGGAAACGATAAATTCAGCTTCTTGTTGTTGGTCATATTGCTTCACAGCGATAGGCCGAAAAGGCGTGTGATTTTCGGAATATAAAGATTTTTTGTAGCCTAGAATGGCCTGATTAGCAATGGAGTTGGTAAAATTTAAGATGTCTTGATTACTTCTATAATTTCTGGTTAGTTTCACCACCTTACAGTTTGGATAAGTCGCTGGAAACATCAAAATATTTTCGAAATTTGCACCACGAAAGGCATAAATACTTTGCGTATCATCGCCCACAATCATAATATTTTGGCTACCTGCCGCAATGTAATCAATGATTTGCTTCTGTACGACATTCGTATCTTGAAATTCATCGACCATAATATAGCGATATTTTGCTTGAATACTTCGCCGAAAAGCCATATTATCCCGCAATTTGTCACGCAAAACTTCCATCAAATCATCGTAATCAAGCAACTGATTTGCCCTTTTGTATTGCTGAAAAGTTTTGGCAATCACGTTGATGTCTTCTTCAAATTCGAGCAAAGCGGTATATTCTCTTTCCAACACTTCGACAATGCTAATATTACAATTTCGAGCTTTTGAAATGATGCTTTGAATTCTGTTTTTTCGAGGAAATGCTTTACTTTTTTTCGCAAATTTCAGCTCTTGCCGTATTAAATCTATCGTATCTTGTGCATCAATTGTGTCGATGATGGTAAAATTGGTGGGCAAATCTAGCATTTTTGAATATAGCCGCAAAGTGTGATTGGCGAAAGCATGATATGTACCTCGCATGATTTTTTCAACGCTATTATCTTGCAAAAGCCTTGCAGTTCGTTCAATAATTTCCTTTGCAGCCTTTCGTGTGAATGTCAGTAATAGAATACTTTCTGGCAAAATATTGTTTTCCAACAAAAAGCTAGTTCGATAAACAACTGTTCTTGTTTTGCCACTTCCTGCACCTGCAATCACAAGCAAAGGGCCTTTAATACTCGTGGCGGCTACATATTGATTTTTGTTTAAGCTTTTCTGATAGTCTATTTTGTATTCTTTTGCTGGTGGAACAATAGCAAGATTTTCGGTTTGCTCTACTTTTTGTTCAATAATATCTGTTACTCGTTTTAGCTTCTCAATACGCATTTCTATTTCGCTAGGCACAAAAACTTGCAGGTAGTCTTCGTTTGTTAAACGCTCCAATTCGTGCATTTCTTTAAAAGAGTAACGCTGAGAGGCTTTTTCGATTGGCTTATTTTCTTGGTGATTTGGTGCAAAAGTGTTCAGAAAATCGGCTATTTTGTCCATGTCAGAACGTTGTCCGTCTTCGTAATCTGGATTTGAAGGCATAATATTTTGCTTTTTTGTGTTTAAGTAGCTATAAGGCAAGTTACGTTTTTTTGTTTGATTTTTGGATAAAAAAGCTCTAATTGTTTAGATGTAGGCTTTTGAGTTGAAAAATTACTACTAGATAAATGGCTACAAAATCAAAATTTCGTGCTTTACTTATTGTTACATAGACAAAAATAATGAGACATTTCGTTTCAAACTAATGCCTTGATTTTTAATGTGTTAGCAACGAATTAGCCGTTTATTAAATAGTGCTTAACACTTAAAAAAACAAAAATAGTCTAAAACTCTTATGTTTACTTACTGTTAAAGATATAATTTTTTTTATTACTTTTGAGGAAAATATTTACTAACGTTTGTTAGTGAAATAATGTTTTGTTTTTACATAAAAACAAACTACACCTTTCTAATAAATTTAAAATTTAAATGAAGCATCAATTCAGACCAGAAAGTTTAATGATGACACATGGTTACAAGCCAGAATTATCAGAAGGAGCTATCAAATGCCCTATCTTTCAAACCTCAACTTTTGTGTTTAAAACCGCAGAAGAAGGCAAAGCACTCTTTGAAGTAGCCTATGGAAAAAGAGAAAAATTGCCTAACGAAGAATTAGGTTTAATTTACAGTCGCCTCAACAATCCTGATTTAGAAATACTAGAAGACCGACTTTGCCTTTGGGACAAAGCAGAAGATTGTGCAGTTTTTGAAAGCGGAATGTCGGCTATTAGCACAGTTTTGTTAGAGTTTTTAAAGCCAGGTGATTTGGTTTTGTATAGCAAGCCTGTTTATGGCGGTACTGACCATTTTATCAATCATTTTTTGCAAAAAATAGGAATTCGTGCCATTGGTTTTACGCCACAGCAAAAGCATGAAGACATCATTGAAATGATAGAGAAATCTGGCAAAGCTGACAAATTGGCTATGATTTTTATCGAAACACCAGCCAATCCGACCAATACTTTGATTGATATTGCTTGCCTAAAAGCTATTGCTGACAAGTATAGCAATAGCGAGAAACAAGTTTTGATGGCAGTAGATAACACTTATATGGGGCCACTTTGGCAACATCCTTTGAAGCATGGAGCTGATTTTGTCGTCTATTCGGCCACAAAATATATTGGTGGCCATAGCGATGTCATTGCAGGTGCGGTTTTGGGAAGTGCCAAATTGATGGCTCGTATTAAAACTTTGCGTACTTTTCTTGGAAATATGGCAGGCCCTTGGACAGGTTGGCTACTCATGCGTAGTCTCGAAACCTTGAAAGTGAGAATGGAACAGCAACAAGAAAATGCCAAAGAAGTTGCCATTTTTTTGAGCCAACACGAAAAGGTAACAAAAGTAAATTATTTGGGTTTGATAAAAGAAGGCACAAGAGCCTACAAGATTTACAAACGACAATATAGTGGTTCTGGTGCGATGGTTTCATTTGAAATTGAAGGTGGCGAAGCAGCAGCTTTCAAATTTCTCAATTCGCTAAAACTCATCAAGCTTGCCGTTAGTTTGGGAAGTACCGAAAGCCTTGCTGAACATCCTCGCACGATGACTCATGCAGGTATAGAAGCGAATCAGCTCGACGAAATGGGCATTACCGATTCATTGGTGCGTTTGTCGGTTGGTGTCGAAAATTTTAAGGATATTATTTGGGATATTACACAGGCTTTGGAGTTGGAGTAATATTTTTGTGTTGAAAAAAAATAAAAAGCCATGACAAAAGATAACTCTTGTCATGGCTTTTTGTTTCAATAAGGGCTAATATGATTACATACCACAAAAAACAGTCTATGTTATCAAGTCAAACTTTTAAAGTAGCAACAATTTTTATGAAAAAATGAACTTTAATTAAATATCATACTTGTTAAATTTTAGCATATATATCGCTTTTTTTGACTTATTTTTTGAAAAAAGGCATAGATTTTGCTATTAAGTAGAACGGTAAGACCATAAACTTGTATATACTACATAAAAAGTACCATTTTAACCAAACTAAAAAATCTTGATTATTGACTAAGTTATTGATAGTCAAGGTTTTATAAATAATGATAAATATATAATCTATTAAATAAGACATCTCATGAAAAAATACGTGCTATTACTTTTTGCTTTTTTGATGTATTCACAAAGCACTTATGCACAATGTTCGATTACTTTGGGAGGCGATAGTTCACCTTTTTTCGTTTGCGAATCAGAACTTCCACTAGAACTATTGGGCTTTCCTGATGGCGGCAACTTTAACAATACTTTAGGAACTATTCCAGGACAAAACCTTTCGGGTGAAGCCGTTTTTAATCCTACTGCTGGTGCTGGCGTTTATACTGTAACTTACACCACTCCTGATGGAACAGATTGTAGCGAGACTATACAAGTTTTAGGTACGGATTTGACTGCCGAAATTACTACACCTAATCCAAGTTTAGCTTCCGAATTGCAGTTTTGTGCCAATGAAGAAGAAACGATTGTTTTAGCAGGAAATTTAGGCACAAATCCAAATGCTTTCTTTCTAATTGATGATATTGCAGCAACTTCTTTTATACCTAGCCAAATTGGTGAAGGTACGCATGTTATTAAATATATTTATTTAGACCAAGCAACAGGCTGCACTAGCACCGATAGCCTTACAATTTTTGTAAATACGCCACCAGACTTGAGCATGAACGACAATTTGTTGCCAGCCTATTGTGTAGGTTCAACGCCTGTTACGCTTGCGGCTTTCGAAAATAGCACTTTTGTAGGAAACGGTGTAAACAGTTTTGGCATTTTTGACCCTGCTATTGTAGGCGTTGGTGTGCATGATGTGACGCATTATTACAATAGCAATATTTGTAGCGATTCATTAGTATTTACTATCGAGGTCGTTGATTTTATTGTGCTTGATTTTGAATCTCAAGGGCCAACTTGCTTCAACGAAATAGATACTATCGTATATACAGGCGATGGTGCTGGCGATAATGCTACTTATGATTGGATTGTAGAAAATGGGCAAATAATAGAACACAAAGGAGATACCATTTTCGTAGAATGGGAAACTGCTGGCGACCATCTTGTGAGCCTCGAAATTTCAGATATTTTGTGTCCTTCTGCTCCGTTAGAACTTACGATTACAAAACAAAGCCTTGAAGTAGAAACTTCGCCAGATGATGTAGTAGATAAATTTGGACAAATAGAGATTGCGGCAAGTGCTACGGCAAGTTTCGATACTGATATTACTTACGAATGGTCTCCGAGCGAAAGCCTTAGCTGTGCCACTTGTGCCACAACGATTGCTGTGCCAGAGGAAACAACGACTTACACTGTGACGGCTACTACATTAGATGGTTGCTCGGCAACTTCCGAAGTTACGATTACGGTAGTAGATGATAGAAATGTTTTTGTGCCAAATATTTTTACGCCAAATGAAGATGGCAAAAATGATGAATTGCACGTTTTGGGCAAAGGAATCAGCGAAATAGATTGGGCAATTTATGACCGTTGGGGAGCAAAAGTTTTTCAAACTACCGATGTACAAAGTGGTTGGGACGGCTCTTTCAAAGGCAAAAAACTCAATGCAGGCGTTTTTGTATATGCTTTGCAAGTCACGTTTTACGATGGCCAAGTTCAAAAATATACAGGTAATGTAACTATCGTTAGATAATCCAATTAATATTAAGTAGTAGAACAGATTTATTCTACAAATTGTGGAGGCTAAACCCTTGACTATCAACTTATTAGAAAAAAAATGTTCTTTTATTAAAGTAGCAAAATTTTTATAAACAATGAAATTTATCCATTCATATATCGTCTCATTTTTCGCCTTTGCCCTCATATTTAGTACGATAAATACACAAAATGCAAAAGCCCAAGACCCTCATTTTTCGCAAAACTATGCAACGCCTATTTTCATTAATCCTGCTATGGCAGGCCTCATGAATGGCGATTTGCGAGTAGCTGCCGTTTATCGCAATCAATGGTCATCGCTCATGCCTAGTGTGCCGTTTCGCACCATGACTGCCTCTGCTGAAACAAGTGTGCAAGGTTTGTCATACAACGACCGTGTGGCTTTTGGTCTCATGATTTACAACGATAAAGCAGGCGATGTAGCATTTACGACCAATTATGTTGATTTGGCTGTGGCTTACAATATGGCTATCAATCCGACAACTTTTGTATCTTTGGGAGTTGAAGGCGGTTTTAAACAAACAGGTTTCGACCTCGAAAAAGCTCAATTTGAAGACCAATATAATGGTGATACAGGCTTTGACCCAACTATTTCGACAAGCGAATCTTTCGATAAAACAAGCCTTATTCGACCAAATTTAGCGGCTGGTTTTATGTTTTATACTGCTCCTAGCACTCGCCAAAATTTTTATGCTGGCATGGGCATGTATCATTTCACACGCTCAAATGTCGCCCTTCTAGGCGATGAACCAGATAAATATAACGCTAAAATATCGGCTCAAATAGGTGCTAGTCTCCCAATTGGTACGGCTATGGACATTGTGCCTAGCTTTTATTATATCAAACAAGGTACATACAACAAAATGGAATTGGGTAGCTTTTTTCGTTTTATCTTTTCTACCGACCGCCATACACAACTCGACAAAGCCTTCAATTTGGGAGCTTTCGTGAGAGCAGGAAATCATCTTGATGGCTTTGGTTTGAACACAGTAGTTTTGGCTACCAAAATAGACTACAACGAATTTACACTTGGTTTGAGCTACGACTTGACGATGGGCAGCCTTGCAACCGCAAATGCTGGCAGAGGCGGAGCAGAAATCGCTTTGATTTATACTACTCAATTGCGTCCAAACAAAAGAGAGCCTTTATATTGTCCTCGTTTCTAGGAGTTTGAAAAATATTATATAAATTTTAAATGCCATCAGTCTTTTAGAAGATTGATGGCATTTTTTCTTTTGAACAGAACAAAAAAAATGTAACTAAAAACTAACAAAAAGGAAGCTCATTTAATCGACTTTCCAACAAATTATCTTTTTTCAGTTTTATACCGCTATAATTATCAGTCTTTTGCAAAGCTTTTTTCAAATCAAAATCAACAGCCGACATCGTATAAAAAACCTTTTTTGCTTCAAAATAATCTGCCAAATATTCCTGTTCTGTCTGTTGTGCGGTAGGCACTAAAATTGCTTTTTTGCCCAAAACCGCCAAATCCATAATCGTGCTATAACCAGAGCGAGCCACCACCATTTTTGCCGAAAGCATCGCCTGATTCAAAGCATCGGCTGTCATAAAATTGATGATTTTTACATTTTTTAAAAACTGTTTTTTAGCCTGTTTTTCTGTCAAACCTCTTACCACCAAACACGAAATCGAGTCGCCAAAATTTTCTAGTTGCTTCAATATTTTTTGCTCAAAAAAGGTGCGTTGAGGCTCTGGCCCTGACAAAACAAATAACACATCATATTTCGAAACCGATTCTTTTTCTTTTTTATTTCCAAACCGAGAAAGCAAACCTATAAAACGATATTTTTCAGCATTTAATACTTGTAAATGTGCCAACTCGCCAGCCAAACTATTTTTTTTGTCTGCGAAATCTGGAATCCAACACACCTCAAAATTATTGATAAACCACTTATTAAGTCGCAAAAGCGTAGGTTCGAGAAAACGCATTTTGGGCGGCATTTTCACAAAAATTTGATGCGTCATAAAAATAGAATACGCTTTTTTGCTAAAACAACCATAGCGATTATCTGCAATCACAACATCAATTTTGTGCTTGTCAACTATTTGTTGTAACTGTCGATGTTCCGCAAAAATCTTCCAAAAAATCTTGGGCAATTGCCAAAACATACTCAGCACAAAACCAAAATTTCCCTTTCCATAAGAAACATTATAGCCTACCATTTGAAGGCTCTGCAAATTCGGATATTCTTTTTGGAGCAAAGCCAAAGCATGACCATCAGTAGCGATAATAACACGATGCCCTTTCGCCAACAATTCATTTATAATTGGCATACAACGTGTAGCGTGGCCGAGTCCCCAATTTAGCGGTGCGACAAGTATATTGAGTTGTTTTTCCATTTTTTTTTCTTAAAAGCTGAATATTTTGCATAAATATAAAATAATTTGTCGCTAGATACGCAAGAAATGTCATTTAAAAGTCCTATAAATGTTTTTTTCCTTATATTTGAGTAAAATCAAAAAATACATTTTGCTATGAAAACTCAATTATACTACTTCGAAATAATATTGCTTTTTTTCACGCTTTTTCTTTTCCAAAAAAATGCGAAAGCTACAACTTTTTTAGGAAAATCAATACCTCATTATGCACAACATCAAAAGCTTTGTGAAACTTTCCAGCAAATTTCGGTTTTTGAAATAGATAGTCGAGCTATGAAACGCTTTTTGGAAGAAAAAAAAGAAACGCATGATTTTTCGGTTCATTTAGAAAATAGTTTTCATTGGACAATGAAATTGCAACCAAATAATATTTTAACAAAAACCTGTAAAGCTTTTGATGTTCAAAAAAAGCAAATAAATATAGCTGAAATCGCTTATAAAGGCCATTTACAAAAAGCTAAAAAAAATGGACAAAAAAGCGAAATTCGTCTAAGCATTGACGAAAACTTTGTGAGTGGTTTTATCGAAAACGAGCAAGAACGTATTTATATTCAGCCTTTAAATGATTTTTTAGCAAGTGCTTCGAAAGATGAATATATCGTTTATCATGCACATGATTTAACAACAAAAAAAGATGCTATTTGCGGTTTTGAAAATGAAAAACAAACAATAAAAAACGACAAAAATAAAGACTTTTATCGGCCGTTTAGCGATGAAAATTGTATAGAAACCTTGCATTTAGCACTAGCTTCAGACTTGGCTTTAAGTGTCGAAAAAAATGGCTTTGATAAGGTCATAAAACTACAAATGTCGGTTATCAATGCCATGCAGCCTGCTTTTGAAGCAGTAGGCGTGCATTTGCTCATTAGCGAGTTTGCAAGTTTGGAATGTGTGCAGTGCGAATCCGAAAATACTATGAATCCTTATAATGCTTTAGACGAATTTTTGGCTTGGGGAAATAATAGCGGCTTCGCCAATGATTTTGACATCGCACAGCTTTGGAGTAATAAAGAATTTGTAGGAAGTCCTATTGGTTTAGCAAAATTTGCATCACTTTGTTCCAACCAAAAATACAGTATTATTCAAGATTTTAGCAATGGTTTTGAGCGAATGCGTGCTTTGTCGGCTCACGAAATAGGCCATAGTTTGGGTGCTTCGCATGATGTTTATAATTCTTCTTTTTTGATGCAGCCAAATATTGTGGGAAATATTACCGAATTTTCAGAAGCTTCTACCCAAGCAATTCAATTTTTACTTTCTAGCTCTTCTTGCGTCAATGAATGTAATAGATGCTTGTTAATCAATGAATTATATATAAATAAAAGTAATTACCCAGAAAGTGTTACGCTAACTTGGAGCGGAGAAACACCTACTTATCAAGTGCGAATCAAACGAAGCGATAGCGATTTTTGGCTCATAGATGAAACCTTTACCAATTCGTTTTATGTGTTTTCAAACATAGATGCTTGCTATGCCTATGATGTTCAGGTGTTGGGCAAATGTGATGCTAATACTGCCGTTGAAACCTTATCATTGCCAAATGAACAACAGCTAGAAGCAGCCAAAATTAGCAATATAGATATTGATAGAATAGACGAAACAACGGCAGAAATTACTTGGCAAAATACAAACATCAGCGAATCTGTGTATTTGAATGTAAAAAAAATGACAGATAATACAACAATAGCAAGCGAAATCATAACAGGCTCAAATTATGTTTTAAGTGGTCTTTTACCTTGCCTTAATTATGAAATAACATTGAGTACAACTTGCCAAAATGGGCTTTTTGTTAGTCCACAAATCTTCAATTTGCCTGCTCTTCCTGTCAATAGTTTGTATGGCGAAATTTTGAGTGCAACGAGTGCAAAAGCAGTATTTTTTAGTAATTATTCTAGCCAAATTTATCGCATGAAAATGAGAGAAATAGGCAATACCAATTTTGAAACACCTTTTGAAGTAGAAAGTGGCATTTTTTATCCTTTAAATGACTTAGATGCTTGCACTAGCTATGAGTTGGTTTTAGAAATGAGTTGTGGAAATGAAAATTTTCAAACTGTAAAAACATCAACTTTCACGACAAATGCTTTGCGAATACAAAAGCTAGAAACAATGAACTGCGATAGTGAAAATCAAGCTTATGATTTAAATGTTACAGTTCAACACAACTATTTAGAAAACGTTTCAGCAGGCTTTCAAATTTTAATCAATAATATGGCTTACGATTTTGAATATACTGCAAGTCCGCAAACGATTTTAATTGAGAACTTGCCTGCAAATGGAGATGAAAATATTTTGGTTAGCTTGCAAGATTTGACATTTTCGGCTTGCAATAATACCAAAACTTATACTGCTTTTCGGCCTGTTTGCGAGTGTAGAACCATATTTTTTGAAGATTTTGAAGCTTGTCAATGGCCTGCTATTTGGACAACACAAGCTATTGGCACAAATGAAAATGCGAGTTGGCAAGTTGGCAAAACGAGCGACAATTTTAGCCTAAATGGTAGTTGTATGCTCTATTTTGATGATGATGATTTTGATGATGATGGCGGTGAAAGGGTGCAAGTGAGCAGTCCGAAAATAGATTTGAGCTACTACGAGCAAGTAACTTTGAGTTTCGATTACAATTTTAATACCATAGGTGGAAAATTTCGAATAGAAGGCTGGAATGGCACCAATTGGCAAGCGATTACTAATTTAACACAAAGCTTATGCGGTTTTTGGGGTTGTAATTATCCAACTTTGAGCCTAGATATTAGTCATTTAATCAATTCAGACTTTCAATTGCGATTTGTTTATGACGATTTTGGTCTTTGGGATTGGTATGTTGGCATTGATAACATTGAGCTTTGCGGCTACGAAACTCAAGCAAGCTGCTCGCCAAATTTTGTGTATCACGATGATTTGTTTTGCACCACAGACGACAATCCGCAACCGACAATCACAGGACAAGGCAATGGTTTTTTTACCGCTTTTCCGAATGGTTTGAGCCTAAACGCAACAAATGGTTTGATAGATTTGAGCAATAGCTTGGCTGGCGATTATGCGATAACTTATCATTTAAATGATTTTGGCAACTGTTTTGCTACGCAAAATATCAGTATTTCGCCTTATTGCGAGACTATTTTTGAAATAAAAGCCATTTTGCAAGCTGCTTATTCGCCTATTTCTCAAAAAATGACAACATATTTAGTAGAAAATAACTTGTTACCACTCAAACAACCTTATTCGCAAGCACCATTTTTTTATGATGGAAAAGAAACTTTTGGCACAGCAGATAACATTCCGCAAGATGCAGTTGATTGGGTTTTGATAGAATTGCGTAGTATCACACAAAATATTGCGGTGCGAAAAGCGGGCGTTTTGCTATCAGATGGCCGCATTATTGATGCTATTTCGCACACCGAAACGCCATATTTAAGTTTCAAAAATATTGCACCGAATCAATTGTATATGCTCACTATTCGGCATCGCAATCATTTAGCGGTAGCAAGTTCTTCGGCTTTTTGGATTGGCGAAAATGACTTTATTACTCACGATTTTACGCAAAGCATTTCGCAAGCTTTTGGCACAAAACAACAAGTTGCAAACAGTAATAACAAAGCTATGTTTTGGGCAGGCGATGTGAATAATGATGGCATTATTTCATACGCAGATTTCAATGTTTACAAAATTGCGATAAGTAGCGTGAATGCTTATTTGGCAGCCGACATCAATTTAGATGGTGCGGTAAATGCAATTGATGCCGAATTGTGGCAACAGAATGCTGGAATAATTGGTGTGAAAGAAATACGTTAGTAACATATTGGAATTGAAATACATTTTATTTTCGTAAAAAAAACGACAATTTAGAAAAAAGAATATAAAACAAGCATTTTTCGTGCTATATTTGCACCGATGAAACATTTGATAGCCATATTATTGTCTTGCATTGTTCTTTTGATAGCGACAAAAGATATGGCTGTTTATGCTTTGTTCAAAGTGAACCAACAATATGTGACAAGTCAATTCTGCGTCAATAAAGATAAAGCAGAAATGAAATGTAATGGTAAGTGTTTTTTGAAAAAACAAATTAAAGAAAACAAGGAAAATAAAACTAATTTTCCTTCAAGTTTACCAGAAGAAATCACAAATATCACTTTGTTTACTATCGCAAATTCGGTGCAAACACTTTTTGTACCCTCTCAAAAATACAAAGTAGTTTCAACTCCGCAAAAACTGTCGATTCAAGGCTATTTGCGAGAAATTTTCCATCCGCCAACAACTACTTTCTTCTCTTAACATTTTGCTGTAAAAAAATAGAATTTTGCTTCTAATAGGTTTGCTATATCTTCTTGATATTTAGCAGCGATTGGTCTGTGTTTTACACTTTCTGTAAAATGTTGATAATCAACTGTTTAAATATAATAAATTGATATGCTGTTATAATTTTTTAGTAAACACTTTCAAAAACAAAAGTCTAAATTTATTCTTTAGTTTTACAAAATTCTATTGCCTTTTTACTGCAAAAACATCATTTTCTATTCTTTCAAATCATCTTAATTCATATCAACATGATAATGAAAAGCATTTGCTTTGTCATGTTCTGGATAGCTATGTCTGCTCAAGTTTGGGCCTGCGATGGCTGTGGAACTAGCAGCAGCAATATAGGTATGTTATCTGCTTATCGCAACAATTTCGTGAGCTTTGGCATACAACAAGCATCTTTTGCGACTAATTCGGAACATGAAAACACAACGATAGACCATTTTTATCAATTCAAATTGTCGGCTCGCTATTATTTAACAAATCGTTTTAAAGTTTTGGTAAAAGTGCCTTATGCTCTACACATTCGCCAAATAAAAAGCAATAAAAATAGCATAAAAGGTTTGGCAGATATACAAATCATAGGCAGCTATACTTTTTTGCAAGATTTGGCCATTGGTGAACAAATACAATTGTTTGCCGAAATAAATCTTGGGTTAAAAATGCCTACTGGTCACTATGATAGCAAGCTATATCAAAGCAATTTGCCCGAAAATTTCAACATTGGAACAGGAAATTGGAGCGGCACATTGCAGCCAAATTTTGTTTTGAGCTATCGCAATGTTGGTGGCTTGCAAATTAGTGGAATGTATCAACACAATAGCCTTTCGAAAGGTGGCTATCGTTTTGGAAATCAATGGAATACGCAAGTCATGCTTTTTGCACAACAAAACTTTATTAGGGAAAGCCAAATCATTGCACAAATTGGCTGTTTGTTAGAAAAAGCAACTAGCGATAAATATGCAAATAAGAATACCGTAGCTTATACAGGTGGTTCAGGTACTTTTGGCTTGGCTGCTTTCAATATTAAAACCGAAAAATGGTTGGCTGGCTATTCTTATGCTCTTCCTTTTGTGAGCAATTATGCAGATGGACAAGTGATGGCGAAAGCTAGAAATAGTATGCAAGTTTCTTTTGTTTTCTAAAATCCATTTTCTTTTATAAAAACTTTAACTAAAGTAATATAAGTGCTTAGTAATCAAGCATTTATTTACTCAATTTTAAATCAACTATTTTTTTAAATTAAGTACCTATATAGATTTGTTCTATAAACTGTGAAAGCTAATACATTAATTTTAAAAACGTTAGCATAAAGCAGTATATATAATAAATAGTGTTTGGCACTTATAAATTATTTTTTACAATGAAAAAGTTATTTTTTCTCTTATCAATTGTTAGTTTTTCTTTTTTCGTGGCTTGCGACAAAGACGATGATGACCATGACCATGATAATACAACAGAATTTGCGTATCATGCACATATTATGAGTCCAGATTCGACAGATAAACATTTGAATGATACCATTCATTTACACATCAACTTTGAAGACCACGATGGCAATACGCTTCACAATGTAAATGTTCGTATTTTTAATCAAGCTGATAATACAGAAGTATATAACGCTCCTGCCGATTCTCATATTCATGAAATGAGTGGCTCTTATGAGTGGCATGATGATGTAATTTTGTCGGAAGCAAATGGTTTTTCTGCTCACTCTGATTGGACGCTAGAAGCTAAGGTTTGGGGTATGGAAGATGGTGCAAGTGAAGTTATCGAAAGCGTTGATTTTCATGTTCACCCAGAATAAGTAATTATTCTTTTAACTAGAAAAAGTAAAGTCTCTAAACATTTTTCGATGAAATGTTTAGAGACTTTTTTCTTTTACCAAAACTTTAAAATAGATGATATAAAACCTTATCTATCAAGCATTTATAAGGTTTTTATAAAAAATAAATCTACCATTTCCGACTCTCCAAAACCAGCTTTGTCAGTAAAATAAAAATGCTGATAACAGAGAAAAAGTAAATAATATCTTGCAGTTCTACCACTCCTCTACTGATAGACAAATAATGAGAACGAATGCCTATTTGATGAATGAAGTAATCTATTTTGGCATAAAAAATATGTAAGTTGCTCAAAAAGTCAAAGGAAATGTAGAAGAAAAAACAGAGAAAAGCAGAGAGCAGAAAAGCGACAATTTGGCTAGATGTGAGTGCCGAAGCGAAAATACCAATAGACACGAAAGTAGCACCCAACAGCAATAAGCCGATATAAGAACCCCAAGTAGCACCAGTATCAATGCCTGGAGTATCGCCCAAAACATACATCGTGAAATAATAGCACAAAGTAGGTAGTAAAGCCAAAAAAACGAGAAAAACGGAAGCGAAGTATTTGCCCAAAATGATTTGCAAGTCGCTGAAAGGCCGTGTCGCCAACAATTCTATCGTGCCGCTCTTAAATTCTTCGGCAAAAGAACGCATCGTGATGGCTGGAATGAGCAAAATAAATACTAAAGGTGCGTCTTCAAAAAACTCCTTTAAAGTCGCTTCGCCATAATCAAGGGCGTTGGTGCTAGGGAAAATCCAAACAAGCAAGCCCATGAGCGTCAGAAAGAGAATGAGTGCCAAATAGCCTATCAAAGAGCTAAAAAAAGCATTGACTTCTTTCTTGAAAATCACCCAACCGATAGCTCGCCGCCATTTGCTGAAAAAATTATTTGTTTTGGTCGCCATATCGTTCAATATATCTTGCTAAATGTTTGTTAAAATTTATAATATTGTTGTTGAAAATAAGGAGGCATTTGCTAAAGTTTATTTCAATAAAAAGCGTGCCATTGTTGGTGTTATTACCAACAATTATTTACCACTAACAATATTTTTAGTTGTTGGTGATAACACCAACAACGGCTGAAACTAAAAAATCAAAACTAGAAACTATTCTCGTGTTAGTTCGTGAAAAACTTGCTCTAAGCTATTATTTTCTTGTTGCAAAGTGAGCAACGTTAATTGTTTTTCTACCGCAAAGTTAAAAATATCGGCACGAATATCTCGCTTTCCATCGCTCAAAATCTGAAACCTATTATTTCCTACAGCCTCTACTTTTTCAATGTGTTCGATATTCATAAGTGCTTGTTTATCAAGGTTTTGCGAAAATTCTACTGTAATAATGGCTTGCGAACTAGCAGACTGTTTCAAGCTTTCTACCGTATTATTCGCTACCATTTTTCCCTTATTGATAATCAACACTCGCTGACACAAAGCTTGCACTTCTTGCATGATGTGTGTCGAAAGAATAACGGTTTTCTCTTTGCCTAAATTTTGTATCAACTGCCGAATATCTGCCAACTGATTTGGGTCTAAACCAGATGTTGGTTCGTCCAAAATCAAGACTTTTGGGTCGTGAATCATGGCTTGTGCCAAACCGACTCTTTGCCGATAGCCTTTCGAAAGTTGGCCAATTCGTTTGTTTTGCTCTCGCTCCAAACCTGTCAGCTCAATCATTTTATTGATGCTGGCTTTCGTGGTTGTTTTGTCTAGCTCGTGCGAGTGTGCCGCAAAAGCCAGATACTCACGCACATACATATCT
Source organism: Chitinophagales bacterium (assembly GCA_049613665.1). Taxonomy (GTDB): domain Bacteria; phylum Bacteroidota; class Bacteroidia; order Chitinophagales; family UBA2359; genus JBMZCV01. The sequence continues at coordinate 101,914 of JBMZCV010000002.1, forward strand.
AAATAAAGCGGATTATGTTCGGGCAAATAGCCAATTTGCTGCCGCACTTCCATTGGGTTTTCGGTCACGTCATAGCCGCAAACTGCTACTTGGCCTTCCGATTGTGGAATAAAACAGCTAATAATTTTCATTGTCGTTGTTTTTCCAGCACCATTTGGCCCCAAAAAACCGACAACTTCTTTTGTATCTACCGAAAACGACAAATTATCAACGGCTTTTTGTGTGTCGTAATATTTTGTCAGATTTTTAATATGTATAGACATGAGTTTTTTATTTGTGAAACGAAACAAAAACGAAATGTAAGAAATTAGCACAAAAAAACCTAAAACAAACTATCGAAATAGCTTATTTTAGGTCAAAAAAAATAAATTATGAAAGATTGTGTTAATAAGTGACGTTCATGTGTTTTGTTGCGATGACTTCGTCGTTTTCTATCAAAGAATAAAAATACATTCCTGCTTCTAAAGTCTCATCTAAAACAACTTCGCCTTGCATTTTATCTAATTGAAAAGTGGCAATGGACTTACCTAACAAGTCAAATATTATGATTGAACCATTTTCACGGCTTAAATTGTATGCAATTGTCGTTTTTTGCTTAAACGGATTTGGGTAGTTTTGTACCAAAGCTGGCTTTTTTTGAGTTGTGATAATTGTTGGATTATCATTACTATTGTTTTCTCCCAAATGTTTTGCTATTGCAAAACTGTGAGCAGCAAAAAAAGTGACAAGTAATAAGATGATGAGTTTCGTTAATGCAAATTTAAAAGTGATTTTTTTCGTTTTCATAATTTTTGTTGTTTTCTAAGTCATGTAAAAAAAAATGCTTTTAGTAAAAAAATAATATGTAAGTAGCTGAACAACTGCTGTTTAGTTCGCTTCTTATATATATACTAACGCTAAAAAGTCCAAAAAGTTCACGCATTGTCCTCAAAATTAGCCGATATTACAATAAACGAAAAGGTCTTGCGTTTCGTTGCCTGTTTCTATTGCAATGATACATTATGATAGACGAAATTGATTTTTTTTTCTTTCTTTTTTTTGTGTTTTTTTACAAAGTTTAGAAGATTAACAAGAAATAGCTATTTTATCTACTCTTCTTTGATGTCGGCCGCCTTCAAAACCTGTTGTCAAAAAGGTTTCGAGCATCTTGAGTGCCAATTCTAAAGAAACAAAACGGGCTGGTACGCAGAGCATATTAGCGTTGTTGTGTTGTCTTGCCAAGCTTGCAATTTCTGTTTGCCAAGCAATAGCTGCTCTTATTCCTTGATGTTTGTTGGCTGTCATAGCTACACCATTTGCACTACCGCAAACTAATATGCCAAAATGTGCTTTTTTCGTTTCTACGGCTTCTGCTGTTGGGTGAACATAGTCGGGATAATCGACCGAATCTGTTTTATGCGTACCAAAGTCTAAGATTTCGTAGTTTTTTTCTTTCAAAAATGTTTTAATTTCTTCTTTATATTCAAAGCCAGCATGGTCTGCTCCAATGGCTATTATAAGTTTCATATTTGTGTTGTTTAAGGTGAAGAGTTTTTAGTACAATGATTCGGATGTTTTTTATAACAATTTTCAGTATAATAAAAAACTCCTTTTGGCAAGCGAAACATACTATTTTTCAGTTCAAAAGACCATTAAATTTGCAAGCATTGGCTGTCTTAGCCTAAAAAAATAGTATGTTTAAACCTTTTAAGTGCCAAGCACTATTTAATAAACGGTCGATTCGTTGCTAACGCATTGATAATCAGTGTGTTAGCTTGAACGAGAAGTATCATTATTTCTGTCCAACTACTTATAAAAAAATGTATAAATGCCCGAACTGTTTTTAGTAAAATAGAAAAAGGCAAAATTTTGCAAAAAGAGGTTCTGCAAAACTTTGCCGTTAAAGTAAGTATTTTTTAGCACAAAAAATAAAAATGTAGCTTCAGAGATTGTTTAAATAATCATACCTGCTGCAACTGTTTCGTTTGTGCCTTCTTCTACCAAAATAACGCTTCCTGTGATGCGATTTCGGCGGTAAGTATCAAAGAACAAAGGTTTTGTTGTGCGAATAGAAATACGAGCAATATCGTTCATACCAATATCTTTAGCGTCTTCCATTCTGTGAAGCGTATTGATATTTAGTTTGTATTTTATTTCTTTTATGATACAACGAGCTTCGTTGGTAGTGTGTAAGATAGTATATTTTCCACGAGGAACGATTTTTTTGCGTCCTAACCAACAAACCATCAATTCGATGTCTTGTTCTACTTTTGGTACATTATTGGTTCTCACAATCATATCGCCACGGCTAATATCAATATCGTCGTCTATGCGAATAGCTACCGACATGGGAGCAAAAGCTTCTTTTATTGGCCCGTCGAAAGTGTCGATAGCCGTAATGGTAGAAGTGAAACCAGAAGGCAAGACCATGATTTCGTCGCCTGGTTTCAGCACTCCGCCAGCAACACGGCCTGCATAGCTGCGATAGTCGTGATATGCGTCTGTTTGAGGGCGAATAACCGACTGAACAGGGAAACGACAATCTACACGATTGTGGTCGCTGGCAATATGCACGTTTTCCAACAAATACATTAAGGTTGGCCCTTCATACCAAGCCATATTTTTGGAACGTTCCACAACATTGTCGCCTTTCAATGCGCTCACAGGCACATAGTCGATGTCTGTGGTGGTTAGTTTTGAAGTAAAGTCTTCAAATTGAGCTTTAATTTTGTCGAAAGATTCTTGGCCATAATCTACCAAGTCCATTTTGTTGATGCAAACCACGATATGCGGAATACGCAACAAAGAAGCGATAAATAAATGTCGGCGGCTTTGCTCCAACATACCTTTTCTAGCATCTACCAAAACGATGGCCAAGCTAGAAGTAGAAGCACCTGTTACCATATTTCGAGTATATTGAATATGGCCTGGTGTATCGGCAATAATAAATTTGCGTTTTGGTGTTGCGAAATAGCGGTATGCTACATCAATCGTGATACCTTGCTCTCTTTCTGCACGCAAGCCATCTGTGAGCAATGCTAAGTTGATATCTTCTTCGCCACGTCTTTCGCTACTGTCTTTTATGGCTTGATATTGGTCTTCAAAAATTGATTTACTATCATAAAGCATACGCCCTATCAATGTGCTTTTTCCATCATCAACGCTTCCTGCTGTGCTAAAACGCAGCAAGTCCATATCTAAATAACCTTTGGCACCCATTGTTTTATATATATTTTTATGTTTTTTTATAATAATTGTTTGGCTGTTGGTGATAATACTAACAACAGCAAAAACAGTACAAGTTGTCATTTCTCAAGCATTTGCTAGAAATATCCTTGCTTTTTGCGGTCTTCCATCGAAGTTTCGGAGCGTTTGTCATCGGCACGGCCACCACGTTCTGTCTTGCGAGCAGTAGCTACTTCTTCAATGATTTTTTCGAGCGTATCGGCATCAGATTCTTCTGCTCCTGTGCAAGTCATATCACCGATAGTACGAAAACGAATGAGCATCTCTTTTACTTCTTCGCCTTTTTTGTCTGGCAAAAACTCAGATTTGTAGAGCAATACGCCATTTCTATCTACCATATTTCGTTTGTGAGCAAAATATAAGTTTGGAATAGCTACTTTTTCTTGCAAAATATACTGCCAGATGTCCATTTCTGTCCAATTGCTCAAAGGAAAAACTCTAAAGTGTTCGCCCATTCTTTTTTTGCCATTAAACAGATTCCACAATTCTGGACGTTGGTTTTTTGGGTCCCACTGTCCGAAATCGTCACGGTGCGAAAAGAAGCGTTCTTTTGCACGAGCTTTTTCTTCGTCACGTCTAGCACCACCTAAAGCAGCGTCAAATTGATATTTTTCGAGCGACTCTAGCAAGGTTGTCGTTTGCAAACGAATACGACTAGCGTTGATGCCTGTTTCTTCTACGGCAGTACCTGCGTCAATAGAATCTTGCACTGAACCAACAATTAGTTTAGCACCGATTTCTTTCATTAAATTGTCTCTGAAAGCAATTGTTTCAGGAAAATTATGGCCTGTATCTACATGAAGCAATGGGAAAGGAAGTTTGGCTGGAAAAAATGCTTTTCGAGCCAAGTGCAACATTGTTATCGAGTCTTTGCCGCCCGAAAACATCAAGACAGGACGCTCAAATTGAGCTGCTACTTCTCTAATAACAAAAATCGCTTCCGACTCTAGTTCTTTTAAATGCGAAAGATTATAGGAAACCATATTCTATGTTTCTTTATTTTTTTTGATAAGAAAGCTAAAACATTTATTCAGTTTATTACAGCCGTTTTAGCTTTTTATTATATGAATGGATATTATTTTTTCTGGAAAACAAACTTGAAATAAATCTAGGTTGTATATGTTTGGTGTCAAACGCTATTTTTAAGTAGTAATCGAAAGAAACAAGGTATTCACAAAATATTATATCCTCAAAAAAAAACGATAACACTAGCCGTTGTTTGGTGTTATTGTCAACAACAATACTTTCCAATTAGCTAATAATGTCATGTTATCGCCCAATAACTTGTTGGTGCTAACACCAGCAAGGGCATCGGAGTTTTAATATTAAAAAAAGTGAGTGCTAGAAAACTTATGAACAACTACTTATATAAATGGTCGATTCGGTGCTAACGTATTGAAAAAATCAAGGAGTTAGCTTCAACCAGATGTATTATTATTTTGGTTTAACTACTTATTTTTGGTAAGATAAAATCAAACACAGTTTGTACGCTTTCTTCAATGGTTTGCGTAGCTGTTTTTACTTCCAAATCGGCTTTCAAAGGAGCTTCGAAGGGTGCGTCAATGCCTGTAAACTGTTTGATTTCGCCAGCACGAGCTTTTTTGTATAAACCTTTCACATCTCGTTGTTCGCAAACTTCGAGCGGTGTATCAATAAATACTTCAGCAAAATTGGCTATTCCAATGATGTCTTTGGCTTGCTGTCTGATTTTGATGGTAGGACTAACGAAACTACAAATGGTAACGATTCCGCAGTTCAAAAACAATTTGCTGACTTCCGAAATACGCCTGATATTTTCGAGGCGGTCTTCGGCCGAAAATCCTAAATTGTTGTTGATACCAGAGCGAATATTGTCGCCATCTAATACTTGTGTAAGAAAGCCAGCGTTATGTAGCTTTTTTTCTAGTCCTTTGGCAATGGTACTTTTTCCAGAGCCTGAGAGGCCTGTCATCCAGAGTACGATGCTTTTTTGTTGTAGCAATTGTTCTTTATCTGCTTGTTGCAGCAGTTGGTCAAAAATGGGATGTATGTGTTTTGATGTCTTTTCCATAATTATTTGCAAAGATACATTCTATATTATAGTTGTGCCAAATGAAAAGCAAAAAAATGTGTTTTATCTTACATTACAGGCTATATTAGGTAGATTTTTGTGCAAAAATGTCACTTTTTTTGTTTAAAAATAAGAAAACCGTAAAAAAACGCTTGTTTCGAGGTTTAAGTTGGAAGTATAAAATCATGAATTTGACTAAAGCAATAGTTATCATTAGACCTGTTACTTATTAAGTCATTTTGTTTGTTTTGTGTTATTAAACT
>JBMZCV010000003.1:0-83829 GCA_049613665.1 Chitinophagales bacterium
AAGTTCTTGAATGAAAAATGTAATTTGACAGTATGGTTTTTAGGCGTTTAAATATGAAATATAACATGGTAGAGACACGGCATGCCGTGTCTAAATCTACAAATAATTTTTGCTAGAACATTGTGCAGATTTTTGAATGAAAAAGGTAATTTGACAGTACGCTTTTTAGATATTTAAATATGAAATATAACATGGTAGAGACACGGCATGCCGTGTCTAAATCTACAAATAATTTTTGCTAGGCCGTTTTGCAGATTTTTGAATGAAAAATGTAATTTGACAGTATGGTTTTTAGGTGTTTAAATATGAAATATAACATGGTAGAGACATGTCATGCCGTGTCTAAATCTACAATTACTTTCGCTAGACCGTTTTACAAGTTCTTAAATGAAAAATGTAATTTGACAGTATGGTTTTTAGGTGTTTAAATATGAAATACAACATGGTAGAGACACGGCATGCCGTGTCTAAATCTACAATTATTTTCCACCAAAACATTTTATAAGTTTTTGAATGAAAAATGTAATTTGACAGTATGGTTTTTCAATGTTTAAATATTAGGTGCAATATGATGAAGACACGGCATGCCGTGTCTCTACAAAGAATTGTTTTTTGTTTTATAGTTTGTTGTTTCTTTTTAGAAATTGTTTTACTTCTAAAGCTGTTTTTAAAGTAAGGTGATTAGGATAACGATATTGCAAAATGCCTAAAGCTTTTTTATTATAAAATAAAGCTGCTTTGTGATTTTTTAAAGCAATATAAATACCTGATAAATTGTGATAAGAAGTTGCTAAATCTGGATGATTAGGCTCAAATATTTTTTCTTCAATAGCTAAAGTCTGCTTTTGATAAGCTAAAGCTTTTTCTAAATCTCCTAAATCTTGATAAATGCCTGCTATATTGTTGTAAGAAGTAGCTAAAGATGGATGATTAGGCTCAAATATTTTTTCAAGAATAGCTAAAGCTTTTTTTTGAAATATTAAAGCTTTATCATAAACGTTTAAATATTGATAAGTAGTAGCTATATTATTATAAGAAGTTGCTAAATTTGGGTGATTAGAGTCAAATATTTTTTCAAAAATAGTTAATATTTTCTTTTGCAATTCTAAAGCTTTTTCTAAATCTCCTAAAGCTTGATAAATTTGAGCTATATTGTTGTAAGAAGTCACTAAAGATAGATGATTAGGCTCAAATATTTTTTCTTGAATAGCTAAAGCTTTCTTTAGATAAATTAATGCTTGTTTTATATTTCCCAAAGTATAATAAATACCTCCTATATTACTATAAGAAGTAGCTAAATCTGGATGATTAGACTCAAATATTTCTTCTTGAATATCTAAGGCTTTCTTTTGATATGTTAATGCTTGTTTGATATTTCCTAAAGCTTGACAGATAACTGATAAACTATTATAAGAACTTGCTAAATCTGGATGATTAGACTCAAATATTTTTTCAGAAATAGTTAACGCTTTATTTTGATATGTTAATGCTTGTTTTAAATTTCCTAAATCTTGATAAATGCCTGCTATATTGTTGTAAGAAGTAGCTAAAGATGGATGAATAGGCTCAAATATTTTTTCTTGAATAACTAAAGCTTGCTTTTGAAATTCTAAAGCTTTTTCTAACTCTCCTAAAACTTGATAGATACCTGCTATATTGCTATAAGATTGTGCTACATCTGGGTGTTGTTTATCCAATATTTTTTCACGAATAGCTAAGGCTTTCTTTTGATATGTTAATGCTTGTTTTAAATTGCTTAAAGCTTTATAAATACTAGCTATATTGTCATAAGAAGCTGCTAAAACAGGATGAGTAGGCTTAAGTATTTCTTCTTGAATAATTAAAGCTTGCTTTTGAAACTTTAATGCTTGTTTTAAATTTCCTAAAGCTTGATAGATAGTTCCTATATTACTATAAGAACTTGCTAGGTTTGGATGGGTAGTCCCAAATATTTTTTCTTGAATTACTAAAGCTTGCTTTTGAAACTTTAATGCTTTTTTTAAATTGCCTAAATCTTTATAGACAAGTGCTATATTATTATAAATAGTTGCTAAAGTAGGATGTAGGTTGTTTGATATTTTTTCTTGAATAGCTAAAGCTTTCTTCTGATGAATTAATGCTTCTTCTAAATTACCTAAACTTTGATAGGTAATTCCTATGCTAGTATAAATACTTATTAAATGAGAATGTTGTTTATTAAATACTTTTTCATAAATAGCTAAAGCTTGTTTTTGATATACTAATGCTTCTTGTAAATTGCCTAAAGCATGATAGATTAAAGCTATATTATAAAAAGAAAGTGCTAAATCTGGGTCATTAGGTTTAAATAGCTTTTTTTGAATAGCTAAAACTTTCTTTTGATAAGTTAATGCTTCTTCTATATTACCTAAATCTTGATAGATAGCTCCTATATTATTATAAGAACTTACTATGTTTGGATGATTAGGCTCAAATATTTTTTCTTGAATAGTTAAAGCTTGCTTTTGAAACTCTAAAGCTTTTCTTAACCTGCCTAAATCTTTATAAATAAGTGCTAGGTTATTATAAGCAGTTGCTAAGTCTGGATGATTTGGATCAAATATTTTTTTATAAGTAGCTAAAACTTGCTTTTGATATGCTAAAGCTTCTTGTAAATTACCTAAACCTTTATAGATAAGTGCTAAAATATGATAAATATGAGCTGCATCATTTTTTGTAATATTATTATTTTCTACCTTAAAATTTGCTAAAATTTCATAGCATAAACTTTTTGCCTTTTGCAGTTTATCAAAATTTATTAAAAAAGTAAGATATTTTACTATTACATTTACACTATATTGAGCCTTTAAAGACTGCTCAAAAGCGTAGTTTGCCTGTGCATATCGTTCTGTTGGGTTTAGGCTAAAATCAGTTTCTATCACTAAAGCCGCTATTAAATATTCCTCCGCTTTGTCTGCTAAACCTTCCTCATTTTCTTTTGTTTTAGTGGCTAAATGTTCTTTTTTTTCCAACAAAGAATCTAATTCAACATCCATTTCTGCTATATCTAATACCGCTCTTGTTTCTCTAAACTCTCCTTTATCGAAATGTGCTTTCGCTTTTTTCAGGCGTTCTGTATTGAGTGCTATTTTCTGGAAAGTTTCAGCAAGTTGTATCACACTCTTTTTGAACTGCTCTAGTTTTTTTTTCTCTTTATCTAATTTTTCTCTATACTTTTGTATTTTAGTTGGCTCGTTAGATATTGCTAGAATGTCTTTATATGTTTCTAGGTTTTCTGTAATCTCTTTGTAACTAGGACTCATATAATAGTTATCGCCTAGTTGCACATTGCCACCGTGAGTATTTATATTGCCTGTATTTACATTGCTAGAATTGTTGATGTCTGTCATCTTATTTTCTTTTTGGTACGCTTGTTTTTTGGAAGTCTGTTTATTTAGACATACTATTTCTTGAAGAAATAGTATGTCTAAATAAATATCTTACAAATCATTTTGTTATCATTTAATTACCATCGCCTATCCTAAAATCGCCGCCACCTGTATTAATATTGCCTGTATTTACATTCTTGCTATCTTTGATACTTTTATCTATACTAATATTTCCTTTTACATCTTGAAAGCTAATATTACCATCACCTGTAACATTCATCGTATTATGTTTTGCAAACTGGTTGCCCTCTTTTTTTACTATCTCGTCATACAAAGCTTTCAAAGATGTTTCTAAATTTGGATTGCGTTTTATCGTTTTAGCTATTTTATTTTTAGTATCATTAATATTTAGCTCATCATTAGGCTCTGCTGCTAAATCTCTTACTACTTCTTTTACTTCGTCATCATCAGTAAGAAATACTGGACGCAACCAATCTACTGTTGCACCTGTAAAGTCACTAAAAAAATCATTTACCGACTTATTGTCTTTGAGTTTTTTGGCTAAATAAGTCACTACTGCACCTATCATTGCCCCTGTTGCTACTGCCATAATCACATTTGTTTATGTTGAGAAAAATGAATAAATAAATATTTCTTTTACAATATAAAAAAAAGATACAACACTTGCAAACATTTCATAGCTATAAAACAGCTAAAGAAAAGGCAAGTATAACATTTTCGTCATACTTGCCTTTTCCGCTTTATTTCTTCAAACAACATCTTTTATATTTCTTGCCGCTACCGCAAGGGCAAGGAGCATTTCTACCTACCTTTATTTTTTTGAGCAGGCCTCCACTATTAGCATTACTTCCCAAGTTTTTATGCGTTACTCCTTTAATCAATTCATTTCTTTTGGCAAATCGCATATCCAACTGCGGATATTTTTTTTTCATTCCTCCCAAAATGTTTACATCATCTACACCATTTGATATTACTTGATGACTAAAGCTATAATCAAACTCATAAAATATTTCATTGTTTTTATATACAAGTATCGTTAGGTTTCCGCAATTACAATTTGGCTTCTTACAATGCAAATCTATTATCTCATACAAATCATCATTGTTATCCGTAAAACCAAAGCGTTCGCAAGCTGGATATATCTCCTCAAAAGAAATTTTCAGGTTTAAATCTTGTTGTTCTTCCGAAAACTGATAGGTATATTGCTCATCATGTTGCAAGACTTCAATGCTCATCATTTTTTGGTAATAGCCTAGATTACTCAACATTTCCCAATCTTCGGCAACTAAGTTGTTTTGAAAAAAATGAAGTGTTTTTTGTGTTCTTTCTTTTGCCTCCTCAGAAACATCTATGTTGTCGTTATAAAAAAGTTTCTCTTTATGAAAGTTAATGCCTACTAAGGCGGCGTTTTCTGGTGTTTGAGCTTTGTTGTTATCCTTATTGCTTATCAATAAATTGCCATTGCCACAGTTGCAATATGGGTCTTCGCACACTAGCGTTTCGATGCTATTATATCCAAATTCTTCCATCTCAGGAAAGCAAAGTGTTTTTTGTTTTTCATCAATCGTAAGCATGAGTTTTTGTTTTTGTATGAATAAAATCTAAGTTGCTATTTTTTTGCAAACATACTACCTTTTCAACAAAAAAGTCATACTACGCTACAAAAAAATAGCCTCACTATTATCTTTAGCTTCAACTTGCGTTGTGTAGCCATTGTTTTTGATACTAAAAAACGATATGTCAGCAAAGTTTTTTTATATCATAAATATTTTTCTATTTATTTTTTCTGCAAAAAGCCTTATATTTGCATTCACAAAGCATGTTTCATTTCCAGAAACTGTTTAAATTTTATCCTTTGGCTTAAAAAAAGCATCTCTTTCGCTCAAATGTTCTGTTTTTTTTCGAGCCTTAGCATCAATCACACTTCAACGGTTATCCTACTTCACAAGCACACACATGAGTTTTCATTAAAAAAAACAAAAAACATGACAAACAAAACAAAAACACTCCTAGCAAGTGGCTTATGCTTATTATTTTCTAGTCAAATCTATGCACAAAAAGCTCCTGCCGTAGTGACTCAAGCCAACTATGGCGGCCAAAAACAAGAAGCTGTTTATAGCCTTTTGCCTACTAGCGACAATGCTTTTATGCTAGGTGGCACCACCAACTCGAAAGGAGCAGGAAAGATAGATGCTTGGCTCGTGAAAGCCGATAGCGAAGGCAAGGTATTGTGGGACAAAACCTTTGGCGGTGCAGAAGATGATGTAGCAAGCGATATGATAAAAGCACAAGACGAAGGCTATATATTGGCTGGCTACACAAAATCGAAAGGCGAAGGAAACAAAGATTGTTGGCTACTCAAAGTAGATGATGCAGGCAAAATGCTTTGGCAAAAAACCTATGGCACGCCTAGTTCAGATGCTGCTAATCAAGTAGTAGCAACGGCAGATGGTGGCTACCTGATGGTAGGTACACATCACGAAAGCGAGCGACAAAAGAAAGACGGTATTATCAGTTTAGATTTCAAGCATTTTGTCTGGGTACTAAAAACCGATGCAGAAGGCAATGAGCTATGGCGAAAAAGTATGGATAGTGATGATGTGGTTTCTATCAATGAACTCATCACAACAACAGATGGTGGTTTTGCAGTAGTTGCCAATACCAAGTTTAAAGGCGAAAAGTATGAGGATATTTGGGTGCTAAAACTTGATGAAGAAGGCCAGAAACAATGGGAAAAGGTGTTGAAAGGCGAAAGTGTAGATGCTGGCAATAGTATTTTGCAGAGCAAAGATGGTGGATATTTTATAGGTGGTGCGAGCTACGAAAGCGGTACAGGAAACAGCGATGCGTGGTTAGTAAAATTAGACAAAAAAGGCAAAAAGAGTTGGGATAAAAATTTTGGTGGCAAAGGTAGCGACCAAGTATATACTATGCTTGAGAGCAAAGATGGTGGCTATTTGTTGGGCGGCATTAGCTCTTCGGGCGATAAAGCAAAGGGCAGCATGTGGCTGTTGAAAACAGATAAAAAAGGGAACTTGCTATGGCAAACTACTGCTGGCAAAGATTATTTTGAGCAAATAGAAGCGATACACGAAACAGAAGATGGCAAAATAATCGTGGCTGGCTTTGCTCCTACTCGATATGTAACAGAAGCTTTGCCAAACGAAAAAAACGCTGGTGGCACATTTGGCGATATGCGTTTCTTGATTTTGAAATAAAAGAGCTGCGATGCTTGTGCTATGTATAACATAAAAAAAGGAGTATTTGAAAAATCAAATACTCCTTATCGTTTGCTTTAACTCAATATATTAAAACAAAACAATTCTATCTAGTCTTTATTTCGCCAACAAGATTTTTTCACTTACCTTGTCTATTCCGTTATCTACTTCAATCAAATAATAGCCATTGCCATATTTGCTGAAATCAACAGCCGTTTGTTGTAAACCACCTGCCGCTTCAATGCTTTGAGTCGATAAGTTGCGACCCAACATATCATAAACTGTAATCGTTACATCGCTAGTCATTTTAGTCGTATATTCTACCTGTACTAAGTTTTGTGTATAGTTAGGAAAAATATTAACATTGCTCGTTGTTGCTGCATTGTCATTAATACCTACAACACCCTGCACATCGCCCAATTCGTGTTGGTTGCCTTCGTTATCTACCGTATTGAAAGCAGTATATTCGGTAGATATTGTGATGTCTGGACTGATAGTAGCATCAAGTATATCAAAGCAGAACTCTGCCACGTTTAACCATTCATTGTTTGTTACTGTTGGACAACCTTCATTTGGCACAGTCAATAAAATAGAATAGTTACCTTCACCTTTGTTGCCTGCTTCCAAAGCCGTAAAGTTGTTTTTATATACCGAAAGCGAGCCATTGAAAGCACAAGCATTTGATTCGTTAAAAGTCAAAGCTGTGTATGTAGGATTGGCAACTGCTGCTTTGTTGTATTCAAAAAATACTGTTGCACTACCAATTTCAAAAGGAATGTCTTGTGCTTTTACCTGCACCGTAGTACAATAGTTATTAGCATCGATATTTTCGTTTGCAAAACGCACATTAACAACTCCTGCAAAGCTATATTGTGCTATTAAAGTAAACAATAATATAGCACTAAGTGAGAAAATTTTTTTCATGATTTTCGTTTTTATATTTTGTTAAGTAAATTTCGTGTTTAAATAATTATCATTTTTCTTTTTCCCAAAAAAAAATGATTTTAAAGCAAAAACTTAGAGTTAATGTAATTGATTTTACGCAAAATAACAAGATAAGTTGTCTAAAACTTAATTTATTTACATAAATATCATAATATCGTCATAAGTTTGCCTATTTTCATTTTTTTAATACATTTCGCAAACAGTATATTAACTCAAGTTTGCATCGAATAATAAAAACACAACGCTAATTAATCCCTGACAATCAACTTACTATATATTTTTTTTATTAACAATCAAATTGCTAGTTTAGGTTCTTTTCACAAAACCATACATCCTCATTTCGAAATAAGCTTGAAAAGCAGCTTGAATAGTAAGACCATTTGAGATAAGAAAATTAGGCTCAGAAAGTGCCTGAAAAAATAGCTGGTCGCTCAATACCATAATTGTTGGGTTAATATCATTAAAAATACCTTGCTTAATTCCTTCTATATAATAGTCTCGCAACACATCAATAGAATATAACTGAAATGCCAGCAATTGCTCCCAAATATCGGGATATAAATGTTTTACATCTCGCAAAAACAAATTGGAAACCAACTCCATTTCATCATACAAATGCTGAATAGCTATCATGTATCGCTCCAAATAAGGTGTGTTTTCATCTGCCAAAATTACTTCAAACTTTTTGATGGCTTCCAACTTATATTGCACCGTATATTCCCAAATCTCAGTTTGCGATTTAAAATATTTGTAAATCGTTGCCTTGCTTTTATTAAGTTCTTTTGCAACTTCGTCCATCGTAATATTTTTCAAACCTTTTTTTTGCAAAAAAGGAAACAACTGTTTAACCCACGCTTGTTTTTTCTTAGGATTGTCTATACGTTCAATATTTAAGGCTTTTCTTCCCATATTATGCTTTTTTGCAACTGTTTAGGTTGTGGCAATTTTGGCTAAAAAAAGCTCATACCTAAAGTCGTTGCTATTTTTTTTAAACATTTTTTGTTACAATTCAATAAGTGCCAAGCACTATTCGATAAATAGTACTTGGTACTTAAATATACAAAATAAGACAATTTTATTCTAAAATAAGCAACAAAAATGTTAAAAAAAGCAAATAATAGTATTTTAGAAGCTAAGATTTAGTATTATGTAACGACATTTAAGTTTATGAAAATAAATGAATATTTTTTTTGTAAGTGCCAAGCACTATTTAATAAACGGTCGATTTCGTTGCTAACGCATTCATGTTCAGCGTGTTAGCTTCAACGAGATGTATATTTATTTTTGTCTGACTACTTAAATAACACTTTATCTAAGTACCAAACACTGTTCATTAACCCAAAAGCAAATATTTTTACATTATGTTACAAAGTTTTTTAAATCAATTACAAAATTTTTCAAATCTGTTGCACAGTTTTTTAGGTGTTTTTGTGGAAAACTTCAATTACTTTATTTTTCCTTACTTAGACATTATTATTACTGTTGCGTTGTTTTTCCTTCTCTTTTCTCGTTCCGTTAAAAATAAGTCAAAACATGAATATCCATCTTTTGCAAAAGAACTAGAATTAGAAGAAAAGACGATAGCCAATTTGCTTTCTACTTATTTAGATGCTCCTGTTGCAGAGCCAGCAGTAGTTGAAGAAGTAATACCTGCACCACCAGCTCCTGCTCCTGCCCCTATCGAAGAGCCAGCAGTAGTACCTCACGAACTCGAAGGACAAAGAACCACAAAAACAAAACGACGCAAAAAGCGAAAAGTGCAAAAGCCTGTTTTTGTTTTCAATGCACAAGAAGCTATTATTTATAATACTATTTTGACTAGAAAATATTAATGGAAATTTGTTTTTGATATTTCACTAAATGTTACACGTTTTTCGACTAAGTGCCAAGAGCTTATTTTTTATTTCAACATAGTTATTTGTCATAAATGTTTAAATACATCGTCATTTTTGTTACTATATTTTCGCTATTAGTTGTTGATAGTCGCTCTGCAATGACCAACTCACATCTTCGTCAGCCTCGTGTGCAAGCTGCCAAAGATGCGACAGATGCTCGTTTGCGACAGCTTTTTGAAGAAAAAGGTTTGGCCTATCCTCCTCAAAACATTTTTATGCGTGTGTTGAAAAGCGAAAACTTATTAGAAATGTGGGTTTGGAAAGCAGAAGCAGACCAATACCAACTATTGAAAACCTATGGCGTTTGTGCTATGTCGGGCTATTTAGGCCCAAAACGCAAACAAGGAGATTATCAAGTGCCAGAAGGGTTTTATCATTTGAGTAGTTTCAACCCATGGAGTGCCTATCATTTGTCGATGAAAATCAACTATCCTAATAAGTCTGACCGTATTTTAAGCCCACATCGCAATTTGGGTGGCGATATTTTTATACATGGTTATTGTGGTTCATTGGGTTGTGTATCTATTACAGACCCACTCATTCAAGAAGTATATTGGCTATCATTGCAGGCAAAACAACAGGGGCAAAAGAAAATACCTGTGCATATTTTTCCTGCTTATTTTTCGGATTTGAAATACAATTTGCTACATCATTTATATGCTAAAGAAGATAAATTGACACAACTTTGGAATAATTTGTATGCAGGCTTTTCCTATTTTGAAACGAAAAAGCAAGTACCCAAAATGGGCATTGATGATGATGGCCATTATTACATTATAGAATAGTTGTATCACTAATCATCTGATTTTCAAGACATTAGCAAAAAAAAGTCAAATATTTTGTTAAATATTGTTTGGCACTTAAAATCATATTTGTTTATTTTCGTCAAATTACCTATATAATTTAAATTTATGCTATCTTCGTATCGGTTGCTATTTTCTAAAAAAGCTCTTTTTTTTATTTGCTTTAGTCTAATGTTTTTTGCTTGCAAACAAAACAACAAAACAGTAGAAAATGCGACAATATGTGATGAACCAAATTTTGACAATTATACATTTTGTGAGCAATACGCAACTGCCGAAGAGAAAGCCTGGGAAGCCAAAGCTGTTGGGTTAATGCAGCAAATACATTTGCTTTTTGAGGCTATCAAATGCAGCGATATTGCTAGTGCAGATTTGTATGCAAGCAAATATGGATTAGGCACTTTGCTATATTTAAATTTGAAAACGATTGATACTTATAAAGTCTTGAGTTATCAAATAAGCGATAAAACAGCTACTGTTCATATAAAATTTAACAATAAAAAGACAACGACATCTTGCATTTTTAAGCAAGAAAACGAGCAGCCCAACACTTGGTTTTTTCATGGCATCAATATTTATGAAGCATTTTCTGAAAGTGGCACAAAAAGCCGCTATGGACATAAAGTGAAAACTCAAAATGTATTGCCTTAAAATTTGCAGTCAGCAATTACAAAAATAATGTGATTTTGTTTGTTTCTCTAATGCCAGAAACTTCAAACAAATCGCCCAATTTTGAACACTAACACATTAAAAAAACTATGGTGTTAATTTTCAAAATTGGGCGATATTTATTTAATGCTCAAAAGCAACAGCTCTTAGCTTTTTTCTTCGTTATTTCGATTTGTCTGAAAGCCCACAGGTTTGTGATAAGGATATTTTGCCTTCAAAACATCATCATAATAATCGGCATAATTGCCCACACGCAAAATTGTTTGGTAGGCTTCACTCACATCTAAGCCTTCGATTTCTCTGGTAACTTTAAGATATATCACTTTCTGAAAAATAGAAAATGCTGCCCCAAATAGTCCATGATTAATTCCCAACAACTCTTCTGTTAAAGCACTATTGCTTCCTTTTGGCACTTGCATAATAGGAGCAACAACTTGAAAATATACCTTTTGTTCTTTTTCAAGTAGCCATACATCTATCATGATGTTGATAGAACCTTTTTGCAAAGACCAACGTCCTGCTTTTTCGGCTCTACATTTTTCTGGGTCAATCCCTACCTTTAAAATGGCTTTTTCAATAATTCTGAAATATGCTTGTAAAACTTGCATTATTTGATGATATTAAAATTTACAAATTAATTAAATTATGAGCAATTAAGAAGAATGATTTTTGCTAATGCCTTTTAAGTAAGCGTTTAGAAATTTTTGGGCATTTCAGCAGATAACACCTTGATTGTCAATGTGTTAGCAATTAAACAAATGCTTTATTAAATAGTACTTGGTACTTAAAATTAGTGTATTAGCTTCAATGAGATGTTATATAGACATAGTTTTGTGCAATAGACTTGTTTCTAAATTTTAGATTCAACTTATAAATGCAAATATATAAATTTAAGTAGTCCCTATTTTTCTATTTAAAAACAAGTTTAATCAGCATCTTAACTTTCACAAATGAATATTTTCTTCTTTTGTTTGACTAATGTTTTCCTAAAGGTAACATTTTTTTTCATTTTTGCAGTAATAGATTTTGAAACTAAAAAAATAAATAATAGTTTGCAATATTTAAACATTAAATAACTATTTTTACATATGAGATATATAGTCATTTTATTAGGGCTTTCATTTTTTTTACTAATGCTTTTGCTCAAAAAAATGAAAAACATCACGCACAAGTTTTTTGAGTGGCAAAGCTTTAACTTATACTAGAGTTTTTTTGAATAACTCTTATAAAGGAATATTTAGAAACAACTTTATAGAACAGAGAAATAATGAGCAAGTATTTACAACACTATTTTTGTGATTACTAGCGACCATGGCAACACGCTTGGGCAAAAAGGACATTTTGGAAAAGGAACACTTTGGCAGCCAGATGTTCGTGTACCTTTATTAATCAGTTCACCTAAAACAAAAACAGCACATTCTTGTTACAATCCCGTAAGTTTATTAGATTTATTCCCTACGTTTTGTGATATTGTTCAAAAAGAAGTTCCAAAATTCAAAAATGGCAAACCTTATTTAGATGGCTATAGTCTATGGCGATTTGTGGAAGACAGCACTTTGCTTATAGAAAAACCTATCACAAGCATAGCAAATAAAGACAACTTCGCAGTTATCAATCAAAGATTTCACTATATCAAATACAAGCCAGCAGATGCAGCAGGAAAAATGTATGAACATGAGCTATATGAAATAGGAAAACATCGTGATATGGATATATATCAATGGAATAACTTGGCTGATAATACTGAATATCAAAATGTTATTGATTATTTAAGCCAATGGTTGCCAGATAGTAGCTTATATCTAAATCCATATTATCGTTTACAGGTAACCCCTACAACACCCCAATTACCTTGCATTTATACACAGTCAGACAGTATTATGTTAGATTTTAAGATGTTTGATACAGAAGGAAAAATGCTCGAAAATATACCTCCTCATTTCAAAATTAGTTGGACAAATAATCTTACAAAAGAGATTAGTCATGACAAAAATTATCGTTTTAAACTTTCGAAAATAGATAGTAGTATTTGGCAAGCACAAAAAGACATCATTTTTTATTTGCGACTCACAGATACTACTCGTCAAACTTTTGCATTCGATATGATTAAATTTAACTTAAATAACAAACCTAGCATTAGTTTTGATATAGAAAAGAAGCAAACAGAAGTAGTCATAAAAGAATATACCACAACAGGAAACTTTGATTCCAATAAGTTATTGTGGAATTGGGGAAATGGCTACACATCTATACAAGATAGAGTACCTGCTCCATATGCCTACGTTTTGCCAAAAGATTATACTATCAGCTTAGATGTACAATATGGCAATCACGATTTTCAGCAATGTAATGAAACATATTCACAAAACATTAGTATCGAAAAACAAGATTTCGAAGATTTGCCTTGCCAAATGCCTATGTGGATAAAGCAATTGAAAGCTACGCCCAATACAATAAATCTAGAATATAGCCCTGTTTATGCTGCCCAACAATATAGTATTAGATATAAGCCAACAGCCGATATTGATGGCAAATGGCAAACGAAAAGTAGCACTCAAAACACCATAAACATTGACAATTTAATACCGAATACTCAATATAGCGTTCAAGTAAAATGTAAGTGTTCTGGTGAAATAAACACAAAACAAGAAAGCCAATGGTCTTTAGAGCATTTTTTTAGTGCTATTGACAACTAAAAATAACATCAATATTTTACTCATTTATGCTTATAAATAAACATTATCAAACTCAAAAAGCTATCATATGTACCATTTTTACTATGCTTTTTTGTAGTGCTTGCCAAACAACTCATACAACAGAAAAAGACATTACCCAAATTATAAAACAAGATACCACAGCTATCAATTATAAAAAAATGGCTTTTGTTGCTGCTGGTTTAAATACTTTTGGCAATAATAACGGTTACCCTGCCGAGAAACCAAGTTTTGAAGCCTACACCAAATCTTTTTATTTAGATACAGTACCTGTAACAATAGCTGATTTTAAGGCTTTTATACAAGCTACAAATTATAAAACAGATGCCGAAAAATTTGGCAATGCGTTGGTTTTTTTATATGAAAAAAAGAAATGGGAATTGTTAGATTATGCAAACTGGCAATTTCCATTGGGTGATACGCTTCGTTATGCACCACTTAACCATCCTGTTACGCAGGTTTCGTGGCGAGATGCAAGTGCCTATTGTTATTGGAAAAAGAAACGATTGCCGAGCGAAATAGAATGGGAACATGCTGCCAAAAATGCCAAAAATGAGCCTCAACAATATACATGGGGCAATGAATTGCAGGTAAATAAACAAGTAATGGCAAATACTTGGCAAGGTTATTTTCCTCAAAAAAATACGTTGGAAGATGGTTTTTTATATACTTCACCTGTTGGCTATTTTCCAAAAAACAAAATTGGATTGTATGATATGGCTGGCAATGTGTGGGAATGGTGTAGCGATGATTTTATAAATCACTATGAACGAAACGATAATAAAGTTGCTGAAAATGAAGTAACAAAAACAATAAAAGGCGGTTCATTTTTATGCGACCTAAAATGGTGTCACAACTTTAGAACATCTTCACGGCAGGGTGTCACCTCCGAGACATCTTCCTTTCATATCGGTTTTCGTTGTGCTTGCGATATGCCATAATGACTAGAGGCTGTTTAGATTTTGTTTTCAAACCAAAATCTAAACAGCCTCTTAGTTTTATACCTATTCAAAATCAAATTTTAAGGATAGCAATATGACTTATGCCGTTTTGCTACGCAAAGCCGCTAAACGTTGCCAACGGCCGTCTGCTTTCACGATTTTATGTACTATATTTGCTCTAACTTTGATAATTCCATGAGCCTTTACCGCTTCTTCTGCTCCAATGATGCGGAAGTTTTTACCTTTTATCTGAATCGCACAATTTTTTTCCAATCCAATGCCAATGCCTCCCATTCGCTTTATCATATCTGTAAAGCTTTCAGCTATTTTGGCCTCATCAAAACTTGGACATAACATAAACCTATCTACTAAACGCAAACATTTCACTCTGATATAATCCCAATTTTCGCTTTGAGAGTTTGCTTGATAATATTTCATGGCTTCGCTGTGTCCGTGTTCGAACCAGCACAATGCTCCTGCTCCAATACCTGCCAAAATAGTTCCTTTTTCACTCGCCTTAAACAAGAGTTTATCAAGCCCTGTAAAACGCCATTTTCGCATCATCATTAAGCTATTTCCTGTGCCTACATAAATCAAATCCGCAGTAGCTATTTTTTTTTGCATTTCTTCATAAGAAGATTCATTGCGAATCAAAAATAAAAAATCTACCTTACAACCTAGTTGATTGCCGTAGATTTCTTCAAATAAATCACAATAAGCTTGACTATCGCCAGAAGCTGTTGGAATAAATAGTGCTTTGGGTGACTTTTTTTTTGTTGCCTTCAAAATTTCCCTATCAATAGGAAGTGTTTCGCCAACAGCTAAATCTCCGCCTCCAATAGCAAATATATTACGCATAATTTCCTTTTGTTAAATTAAATTTGTAAATATGTTGAATGAGGTTTTTTGTAAAAATTTAAACGCTAAATAGTTTTTTTTTGTTTTTTTTCTGAAAAAAACAAAAATCTAAGTTTTCACTTAACAAAAAATCTTTTACATATTATTTTTTTAAGCAATATTTTCAAATAAATAAGAAAGTAGCAACTAAAAAAACAAGTTGGTATAAAATATAATTTATTTATGCCTATAAAATAAAGATTTAAATAGACAAATAAAATTGCATATTTTTTTTATTGTTTAAACAATCATTACTTACTAAAACATAATTTTTTTTATTGATTATACAATGTTTTATATTTGTTTTGCATTTGTCTAGTTATAAGATGCTTTTTTTGATATAAAGTCACTTATTACCTTTTTTTTAACTTAAAAAAAATGTTTATCATGTTTAAAAGAAGCTTAAATAAAAAGAAAATCATTAACGACCCTGTTTATGGATTTGTTAATATTAAATACGATATGATATATGATATCATTGAACACCCTTATTTTCAGCGTTTGCGACATATCAAGCAGCTAGGTCTTACGGCTTATGTTTATCCTGGAGCTTTGCATACTCGTTTTCACCATGCACTCGGAGCAACTCACTTGATGAAACAAGCAATTGAAGTATTGCGAGCTAAAAATGTCGATATTTCGGCAGTAGAGGCCCAAGCTGTTACCATTGCTATATTGATGCACGATATAGGGCATGGCCCCTTTTCGCACGCACTCGAACATAGCCTTGCTAGTCATATTTCACACGAAGATATTTCCTTGTTGTTTATGAAGCGGATAAATAATGTTTTTGAAGGCAAATTAGACCTTGCCATAGCTATTTTTAAGGGCAAATATCATAAAACATTCTTACATGATTTGGTCTCTAGTCAGCTCGATATGGATAGATTGGATTATATTAATCGGGATAGTTTTTTTACAGGAGTGCAGGAAGGTAGCATTGGCGATGCCAGAATAATAAAAATGTTAAATGTTAAAAATAACAATTTAGCGATTGAGCATAAAGGCATTTATTCGGTCGAACAGTTTTTAATTGCTCGTCGGTTGATGTATTGGCAAGTCTATTTGCACCGAACCGTTATTTCGGCCGAAGTAATGCTGCTCAAAATTTTAAAACGTGCTAAAGAACTCACTCAAATGGGCGAAAAAATTTACGCTGTGCCTGCTTTGCTACCGTTTTTGAAGCATGACTATACGCTACATGATTTTGAGCAGGAAAATACGATTTTAGATGGATTTGCGAGACTGACCGATGCCGATGTTTTTGTGTCGATAAAAGAATGGCAATATCACCACGATTTTGTGTTGTCTTATTTGGCTAAAGGTATTGTCAATCGGCAATTGCTCAAAATAAATTTGCAAAAAAATGCAATTAATCCTGTTTTTTTTGAAGAGATGAGCCAAAAGTTGCAGAAAAAATATAAACTAAATGCTCATGAAGCTTCTTATCTTGTTTTTTGCGATAGCACAAGCAATAGTGCTTATTCTTATGAAGGTAGCCAGATAAATATTTTGTATAAAAACGGTATGTTAGAAAATATTGCTACTGCTTCTGACTATTTAAACATTTCATATCTTGCCAAGCCTGTTGTGAAACATTACATCTGTTTTCCAAAGGAATTGAATAGCTTTTAGTCAAAAAAAAGAAAAAAGGTAGATTATTTGTTTTTAGATTCTAGTGACTTCTTTTGTTTTTATACAAAATCATATACAACTGTCCTGCCTCCCATTTTTTTTCGATTTGCCAATACTTTTCTTCTTCCAACTGTTTCAATTCTTGCAAGCTAAAATCGTTCATCAAATTGGAATGTAATATATATTTACATTCGGAAAATGGACGATTTTGTTTGCTATCAAATTGTCGGTCGTCTTGATTGAGATGACTAAATCGTCCACGCACAGCACAAGGAAATTCTGCTGCAACATTTTGATAATCAATGTTTTTTGCATGTATATATTTCAACATGTTTTTTTGCATCTTGAAGTATGGCAAATAGCTCAAATTTGCGTCCCAACCATTGGCAATAGGATAAGGATATACCCAAAAGTGTCCACTTATCAAGCTCAGACTAATCAATGTAATAGCTATTTTTTGTTTTGTTTTGGATAGAAAAAATGGAAATAGTGCTATCAGAAGCAAGCCAAACAATAAATAATAGACGATAAGATAGCGGTGCATAATTGGGTTGTTTCGAGCCGCAATAATAAAACTATATAAAACGATAGGCAAAAAAGCAAAAAGCAACAATCGAATATGTGTTTTGCTAAAATGAATATTTTTTTGCTTCACGATTTGCCACAAAAAGTATGCTGCTACTAGCCAAATCATATATCTTCCATGATCGAAAAAACGCCATATGATAATACATAAATTCCATATAAAGCTAGAAAATGAGCTATATCCATAATATTGATTCCATGCTTCTGCCGTTGAATTAACCATTAGAAAGCCAGCTTCTTGATAATGATAATAATACCAAATGGCAATAAAAAGCAGTGCTGGTATATATGTTGGAATAATTTTTTTGAACAAAATGCAAACATAGTTTTTTAAAAAGTCTTTTTGGCGATTTGATGTTTGCAAAATATAAAAGAGCCAAACAACTTCACAAATACCAAATAAAGCAATACCGATAATGCTTCGCAGACTAATGCTTGCCATCAATAAAAAACCAATAAGTGTTGGCAAAGTTTGTTGGTAAAAAATGCCATTTAGAGCCAATAGCGTTGCAAATACAAGTGCAATATCAATACCTGCCATACAAGATTGAGCTAGTAAGGTAGGTTCGAGCAAGAGCAAAAGCAAAGCAAAAATATGTAGTCTATTTGGCAAAATAAGACAGCACAAGCGATAATATAGCCAATAGATGCCTAGCAAGAACGGATATGCCAGCCAATGGCTTACGGCTATTGTTTTTCCAAAAATTGTCCACATTCCAGCAACATACAAAGGATAGAAAGGCGGATGTCCAGGGTCTATTTCGTTTGGCAAAATAAGCGTTTGAAAGCTCGTTTCATAATAATAAACTGCCAAGCGAGAAACCAAAGAAACATTGTCCCAAAAAAAAGGAATTTGTTGTGAAAAATAAGTAGTGCAAGTAGCTACTATAAATAAAATGACATAATTGAAAAATATAAAATATTGGTTTTCAGATGATAAGGTTTGCAACAGTTTCTGTTTAGGTTTAAAATATAATCTAGTGCCAAATACTATGACCTATTTGGGTGGCTAACGCATTGAAAATAAAGGTGGTAGCTTTCACAAATGAGCATTTTGTTTTTCTTAATAGGTTAATCCTAAAGATATAAGCGTTTCTCTATTCAAATTGCCTATGGGAAGGCCAGTTCTTCGTTGATAGTTTTTTAATGCTTCTTTAGTTAATGGGCCTACAACTCCATCAACAAAACCATTAACATAATAACCTTTGCTTTGCAGAGCAATTTGCATTTGCTTTATCAAAATAGGCGACGTTTGCTCTGGACAAGGAATAGCTGTCCATTTTGTTTTGCCGCCAGCTTCTACCAACTGTCTTATTTCTACGGTGGCATATTCGGCAGGCATTTGTATCTGTTCGTTTCTAGCAGGTTGGACGACTACCTGTTTTGTTATAGTTTCATAAACGGCTGGCACAATAACCTCTCTTACAGTTTCGGCTTGCACCAAAACCTGACGTGGCAAGGCTTCATAGCGAGCAGGCAATTCACCACCATTTTGCCCTCCAATGCCTGTCAATATTCTTCGGCTTTGCGTTTCATATTGTGCAGGCGTGACCACCCAACGCATATAATAACAATCGTCGGGATTATCTGAAAAACAATTTTCGGTTTTCAGTCTTACCCATTCTTTTTGCTCAGGTTGTACCAATACTTGCTCCGTAACGGTTTCATATTCTTCATTAATAATTGGAGTTGCTTCCTTCACCAAAACTCGCTCATAAACGGTTCTGTAAACTGCTGGCACAACAATCAGTTCTACACTTTGCTCTTTAACTAGCACCACCTCTTCTATCGTTTCATAAACAGGTGGAATATCTATGGTTTCGATATAAGCGTCTCTTACTGTTACCTGTTCTTTTACTGTTTCGTAGCGATCTGGCATGGTTGCACGAGAATAACAACTCTCATCATTTGATGCTTCTGGTGGCAAAGTATCATACTCCAAAACTTTTTTATTGTTTTGTGCTGACAGTAAGTAAGTTTTATTACAGACAAAAAATGACATAAATAAAACAAATATAATATAGGTAATGTGTCTCTTCATAATGATTACTTATTTAGCCTTAAAGTTATAACTTTTCTGAATTTCTACCTATTTATTGTGCTTTTTTTTATCTCACCAAAAAAGTAATTATCAAATATGATTTTTAATAAACAGTAAATTTGTCTTAAAGCATTGATAAGCACAATATGAGTTTCTAATCGAGCTTAATAGTCAAGCTTTTCGTCATATAACATAATTGTAAAAGCAGCAAGCTTGATTGATTATATATCCATACAGACAAACTTTAACAAAAAAAGTTATTTATATTAACAAAATAAAAAGATTTTTTATGTATTTAAACACGCAAAAAAATTTCTTTTTCGATGTATCAAAAATAGTACAACCCTGTCCAATTTTTAGCTAAATATCATTTCAAAGTCAAATTTTTGCTTCATTTTAAAACCTTGATTATCAAGGTTTTATGACACTATTTTTACTTAACCTTTGTTATATATGTATTTTCAAATCGAAGGTAAAATGAGTATCATTTTTAGAAAAAAACTTTTTTATTTAGGCAAGCTTTTAAGAGTTGGTATAAGTATTGAGGGACTATATATAGAAATAATCGCATGATTTCCATTATTTATTATAACAAAACAAACATTCAATTCTATTTTTTATACCTTTTTTATATTAACTACTATAATTTTTTTTTATGAAACTCCTTAACTTCTTTACATTTACCATTATTTTAAATATTACAAGTTTTATGTTGCTTGCCAATAATAATGCAAACGAAAATATTAATGGCAATAAAGTGTTGCATTTTGAAATAGCTAATAAATCTACTCAATACTCTTTTTCTGCAAATGACGCACGACAACTAGAGAAATACTTGCTTAAAAGCAATAGTATAACACATTGCGACCAAGAAAATCTTGTCGTAAATTTAACCTCAAAAACTGGCCAGCAAAATATTGTGCAAGAATTATATACTGTTGGTTATGCTGTTTTAGAACTATCTTGTAGTCAACAAAAAATTGTTATAACTCTAAGTAAAACTCCTGCTGACCTAGCAATGCTAAAAACACATTTTCAAAAGCAAGAACGGTTGGCTAAAGCAAAATTATTAGAAAAAGAAAACTCAATAATCAATGAGTCTAAGCATAATTCTAATGCCGATTGCAATGATTGTGGTGCGGTGAGTCTTAACCAAAATATTTTAGATGAACTAAAAAAAGATGCAGTTTATGATGAACAATTGATTGATTTTGGTTCAACAGAAACAACAGATGAACAAGTGGCTAATATGGAGAGTGAAAATAGCATTTTTTCGGTAGAAAGCGACAATATTGTTTGCAATGAATGCGACGCAAGTTTGCTAACAGAAGAGTTGTTAGACGAAGCTATTGCTAAGTTGAAAAACATAAATAACAATGAACTTGCTGAAGATGCTTCCAAATTGGAATTACAAAATTCTTCAGCTTATAAAGATTCTGATAAAGTAACAAATCCATAGATAAGCTTAAACATTTTTTAACAATTTATGACTTCAGTTTTGATTGAAAAAGGCATTATTTTATCATTTATATTTAAGTGTTTTTTATTTCAACAATTATCTATTAAAAAAACATTTAAGTTAAAAAAAGCAATAGTTTTCAACTAAAAAAATATTTTCTTAAATAAAAAAGCCTTGAATGAGAACTCTCATTCAAGGCTTTTTTATATCAATAATTTCTTGTTATAATTATATTTTAGCGAATATACTTCGTAATTTTATAATACTACAGCTACTTTTTACGTCTATTTTTAGCATTCGCTCATTATAACAAAATAAAAAACAAGGCTTATAGGTGCAAAATCTATTGCTATTGACATTTTTTCAAGTTTTTTTACTCAAAAAAAACATTTTTCTTTAATGCAAGAAATCAGGCTTAAACAGCCTCTTTATATTCATAAAACAAATCATTAAAAGCGTTAGAAAACAATTGACTATAAAGCTTAACAGCATCGTTTTTTCCTAAAAAAACAAGCCAAAATAAGTCATTTAAACAACTAAAAAAACAATTGGTTATAAGTCTGAAAAATATTGTTTCTTTCTAAGAAAATGAGCCAAAACAATGCTACCTTTATAGCGTCCTTTTATATTTTGGCTTTTATCACGATTATTTTTTAGTTTATTTTTAATATTAGATGCTGTTTCATTGCGTTTTTTTTGCCATTTTGAGATTTGAGACCAAAAATCAAAATAAGCTTTCAATATTGCTTTAAAAAGCCCTTTTTCTTTTGACCACAAAAAGCGAAAAGCAGCCACCATATCTAGCAATAATCTAATAGGAAAAACGATGCACATTTGATACCATTTGAGGTTTTTGTATAACATTGCTAAATTGTTGCGAAAATTTAAATATGTTTTGTAAGGATTGCTTTTTTGAAGCGTGCCACCTCCGACATGATACACCACAGATTGAGGGCAATATAAGAGCAAAAAGCCTGCTCGCTGCACTCGCCAACAAAAATCTATTTCCTCCATATGTGCAAAAAAGTCGTCATCTAAGCCACCCATTTGCTTATATACATTTGCTCTTACAAACATAGCCGCTCCACTTGCCCAAAAAATAGGGCAAACATTATCGTATTGGCCGCTATCTGTTTCGCAAACATCAAAAAGGCGACCACGACAAAAAGGATAGCCAAAACTGTCTATAAAACCGCCTGCTGCTCCTGCATATTCAAACTTCTTCTTATTATGGTAAGCGAGTATTTTGGGCTGGCAAATCGCAATTTGAGGCTCTTTTTCCATCAAGTTAATAATTGGTTCAATCCAATTTTCACTCACCTCCACATCTGAGTTTAACAAAACATAATAGTCACTTTCTATATTTTTTAGTGCCTGATTGTAGCCTGTTGCAAAACCATAATTTTGATTGTTTCTTATTATTTTGATAGTTGGATACTTTTGTTCCAAAAAAACTATCGAATCATCTGTTGAAGCATTATCAGCTACATAAATTTTCAAATTACTATATTTTGTTAATAAAACAGATGGCAGGAATTTTTCTAAGAATTTTCGCCCATTCCAATTTAAAATAACAATAGATACTATTGGCATAGTTGTTTCTTTTTATTGTACAAAAAAATTTAAGTTTAGCAAAGAAAAATTCAACACAAATTTATGTCGTTAAAAATTATTAACACAATTAAATCTATTTTTTGATGTATTTTTTTTTAGTATTCAACATCAAAAGTCAAAAATTAAGAGACCTAAATTGTTGATTTTTTCAACAATTTAGGTCTCTTAAAATATAAACTAATTTTCTAATACTTTTTCTTTTATATGTTTCAGCCTATTTTATTTGACAATTTATTGACGTTTTTTCTTTGCCATCAAGACCATATTGTCATCACCGAACTCAAAATTATGACCTAAAATATCGACCGCTTCAAATTCGTGAAAGTCATATTTTCGCATCAAATTTGTCAGTTCCAAATACGAATAAATGCGTACACTACTTTTGTAAGTCGTCTTTTTTTCTTGATGTAATACTGTCCAATTGCTTTCCAAGCGGCTCGTTTTGTAGTTGAAAACTCGCTTTTCGAGTATTGTGTAATCTTCAAATTCCCAATAATCTTTCGACTTAAATACAGGCAATAAGGTTTCGAGCGTATGCCCTTCAAGTATGAAAGTTCCACCTTTTTTCAAGGCTTGGCTAACCGATGCAATGTATCTTTCGTTGTCTGTTTCGCTAAAATAACCAAAGCTATTGAAAATACAGATTGCAGCATCAAAGGTTTGTTCAAAAGCCATATTTCGCATATCGCCTTGCAAAAAATTGATGCCTAAATTTGCTTTTTTAGCCAACCGTTTTGAAACATCTACTGCATTTTGATTATATTCCAAGCCAGTCATCTGAAAGCCTTGTGCAGCCAATTCTAAGGCAATACGCCCTTCGCCAGCAGGTGCATCTAACACCGTTTTGGCAGATATATTGTTCAAAAGATAGCTCACCAAATCTGCTTCATCGGCCGTAATAGTTTCATTTTTTGCATATCTGAAAATGCGTTGCCACTCGTCTGAAAAGTAAGCTTTCCACCAATCTGTCTCTTTATTTTCAAGCATTTTCTTTATCAATTAGTTACTTAAAAAATGATGAATGCCAACCGCAGCAACTTTCGCATCAGCAACCGCATTCACAATTTCTGCACCACCATTTACAGCATCGCCAGCCGCAAAATATTTGTTGTTGCCTGTTTGATAAGCTTCATTTACCATAATTTTGCCTTTTTTATCTACTTGCAAAGCAGCGATTTGCGACAACCAATTAGTGCGTTTGCTTTGTCCTGTTGCTTTAATGACCATATCGCAAGCTTCAACAAATTCGCTGCCTTCAATGGTTTGCAAACGACCATCGACAACTGCTGTTCGTATCAATTTTACACCAACAACTTCGCCCTTTTCATTGCCTATAATGGCTACGGGACTGACATTGAACAAACCTTTTACGCCTACTTTTTTCGCCAATTCATATTCGAAGGCATAAGCTCCTTTTTCAGCTTTGGAGCGACGATAAGCCAAAATCACATTTTTTGCTCCCAATCTTGCACTTTCTGAGGCTGCGTCCATGGCAGTATTTCCTCCACCCAAAACAACTACTCGGTCGCCAATGGTTACTTTATGTTGCTCGATTCTCAATTTTTCGATAAATTCTACTGCTCCAAAACAATTGATTAGATTTTCGCCTCCTATACCTAAGCTACGAGTTTTGCCTAAACCAACGCCAATAAAAATGGCATCATAGTTTTGTTCTAGCTTATCTAAATCTGCTTTATTTTGAATAGTTTGATTATAATAAATGCTAAATTGAAACTGATTTTGCAAATAAGCAACTTCGTCAAGTGCCTCCTCATTCGTTATTTTGTAGGGTGCTACGCCATAAAGCGTCAGTCCAGAAGGTTGTGCTTTTGCCTCATAAATATCTACGGTATAGCCCAACATTCGCAACTCACATGCACATGACAAACCTGCTGGCCCTGCTCCTATAATAGCTACTTTTTTGCCATTTTCTGGTGCTGTAACAAAAAGTTTTTTATTTTCAGAAATAGCTTGTTGTGTAGCAAAGTTTTGGAGACGGCCAATATCTATTGGTTTCACATTTTGATGATTATAAACGCAAGCTCCTTCGCATAATACTTCTGTTGGACATACTTTTCCGCAAGCATTGCCCAAATGATTGGCACTATAAATGGTTTTGGCTGCTCCCATCACGTTTCCTGTGTTGATTTGCTTGATAAACAAAGGAATGTCTATACTCGTTGGGCAAGCATTGATACATGGTGCATCGTAACAAAACAAACAACGTGAGCTTTCGTAGTAAGCTTCCGTTGCGTTCATTAGTGGATATTCTTGTGCAAAATTTTGCTGATATTCTGCTGTTGAAGTTGGTTTTTTAAATTCTGCCATATATTCATTATTGTTTTTGGTAACTGTTTAAATGTGAGCTTTTGAGATAAAAAATTGTCACCATGTAAACAATTACGTTTTTGTTAGTAGAAAGGCTAAAAGTTTGATAGTGTAAATATATCTAAAATTATAAGTTTTTCAAGAATTAAGTGGGTTTCTTTTTTGATTTTTTTATATCAACAGTTCAGACATTTATACATTTTTTTATCACAGGCTTAAACATACTATTTTTTTTTTAGGCTAAGACGGCCAATATTTTCAAATTTAATGGCCTTTTGAACTGAAAGTTGTTATAAAAAATGTCTGAACCATTGTTATATAAAATAAGGTATTAGACATTATTCACAAAAAAAGTGTGAGGGAAAATAAAAACATCATTGAATAAATTCGAATATTACATTTGCATAGTTTTAGCAAATGTTGTCGTAAAACAAGGTGGTAGGCACTTCTAAAGTACCTGCCACCTTATTATCCTATTATTTTTTATCTAACATTTTATGAATAAGCTCTATTATTGATTCTAAAAAAGGTAATCAGTACACTATTCTAAAAAAACAGTGTACTGATTACCTTTTTATTAAAAAAACATTAACCAAAATCTATTATTTTACAACAACAATTTCTTGGCTAGATGTCGCAGTTTTGAGCATATAAAAACCGCTTGGCCATAATGAAATATCAATTTGTATATTTTTATTTAATGTTTCAGAAAAAATTTGTTTGCCCAAAGTATTAAAAATTTGAAACTCAGTAGGCACATTCTTTTTATTTGTCAAGCTAATGATGTTGGTAGCAGGATTTGGGTATATCGTTATCCCTAATTCATGTTGTTGTAGGTTTGTTACATTGGCGGCAAAAGGTGCATTATTTTCTGCAAAAGTAGCTTCTTGCATCACAAACTCGCCTGTTCCATTTGGCACTCTAGCAAGAGCAATATCGCTTTGTTGCTCCGTAAAAACTATTTCATCCATGAGTTCCAAACTAGGAGTTACGAGTCTCAGTCTTTCGCCTGCTTTATTGAGTTTGAAATTGGCGTGCAAGCCTTCTTGACTGCCATTTTCGTCTGTCCAAACAATGAGATAATCATTTGCTGCTATTGTTGTTCCCAATGGAAATTCCCATTTCGTAACATTATAAGTGCCATCTGTCAAAAAATAACCACTCAAATCTATGTTTTCATCTGTGAGATTATATAGCTCAATCCAATCGTCGTAATCGCCTGCTTGGTCGGCTACTGTATTGGAATTAGAAGCCATTAACTCATTGATACTCAATGTTTTATCTACTGCTTCTTGCAATCTCACCTGATAAACAAAAACATCATGCTCTGCACCTACTGGCTCATAAGTGACGGTCGCAAAGCTATTGTCTGCCACCGCTTCAATATAATATCTCACCCATGAAGCTGCCTCAAACATTGGAATAGTTCCTGCATATAAGCCATCATTTGCCAAGCCATCATTGTGCAAACCATCGTCAAACATTTCTGTTTTTTCAAAATTTCCCAACAAATCTGTACCATAATATAGATATACATTGGATACTCCTTCATCGAAATAAACACTTGCTCTCACATCAACAGTTTGGGTAGGCAAAGGCGGATAGTTGTCGAAACCATCACTCGAATAAGTGACATCGTTTATGGTCGGACTGCTTCGATATACTTCATTATTTTCTAAAATAAAATCGTAACGCACTTCAAAAAATTCTTTTAAGTCATCTAATCCATCTAAAAAAGCACCATAAGAGTATAATTTTTTATCGTCATTTTGCACCTCCTCCTCTATCATAGCTGCATAGCTGTCTATCATAATAGAAGCAAAAGCAGGGTCTAACAATTCGAGCAACAGGGTACGAACATGAGCCAAATATCGCTGACGTAGGCTAGGAACTGCCAACAAACGGTTGAGCAAAGGATAGTTTGGATCATTGGCATTGTAAAAAGGCGACCAACCAAACCAACCATCTGCTTCGTCAAGCATCATGCAGCTATTGCCATCAAATTCTAAAGGTGTCATGCGGCCAGTTTCTACATCTTGGTACAAATAATAATCCATTTTGCCTTTATGTACATAGCTATCGTCATCGACAAACAAGATTTCGCAGGCCAAAAACCAAAGCGTTCTGTCAATGTCCAAAAACTCAGGCAAGGTGTTTTCCAAATCATTTAGCGGAGCAGAATCTACTGCCTGACAAGTGTTTCGCAAATCTTGCCAAGGAGTAGTTTGCGTCGAACTTTTTAGGGTATAATATTCTTGATACTCATTGACATTCATGCCCAAATCATTGAGAGCAGCCGTGCCATCGCCCCAGCCCCAGCCAGGCCCTCCTAAACTACCATTATCTCTATCGGCACGCCATCTCGAACCATCATTGCTCAAAAACCATTCTTCCAAATATTCGGCATTGAGCTGCTGTACATTTGGATAAATGCCCCAATTTTCGCCATTAATAACCAACTTGACAAAAGATGCTTTTGCAGCAGGAATATGGTTTCTGATGAGATGCAAATATAAAAATTCTCGCAAAAAGCTAGGGTCTTCAAAACAATTGTTGAGATTTAAGGTCTTATAGCCCATGATGTCTTGCGTTTCGTCTTCAAAATCCATCGTGATGTTGAAAGATAGTTTTTCTTCACCATCTTCTGCTGCCCAAGCATAAGAAGTATTCCCTTTAAAACGCACGCCGACATTTTCATATACTACGCTATCAACAGTCATAGTAGCAGGAATATTTATTTTATCGTAATAATTATTGTGTAGCAAATCCCAAAAGTTTGGCTGTACAAAATCGAGGTGAATCGTTCTGATAATGGTTTCATCATACCAGCCATTGTCTGGCTGGCCACCTGTATATAATTTTTTGCCATCGTCTGAAATAAACATTTCGTCTGGCAATTGAGCATTTAATGTTTGGCTAAAAACAAAAAAAATGCTACAAAGTGTGTAAAATATGCTTTTCATTTTGTAAATGATTTTATAACTATTTACGTTGTAGCGATTTTGACTAAAAAAGATATTTTTATCTCAAAAACCTACACCTAAACAATTAGATGATTTTTAATAAACTTGATATAAAAGTACATTTAAAAGCTTATTTTAAAAACTTATTCTAAATAAATGTCAAAAAGAGTCTTCTCTTATACAGAAATATTCGTATTTTTGCGGTTGATAGATAAAATTTTATTATCCAAACGAATTAAACATGAATATTACCTTATCACAAGCAAAAACAGTCATTGCGGCAGCTATTAAAAAGTCGCAAGAATTAGGTACAAAAATGGACATTGCAGTAGTAGATGCTGGCACAAACTTAACAGCATTTGTACGAGAAGATGGTGCTTGGCTAGGCTCTATTGATATTGCGATGAAAAAAGCAAGAACAGCACGCTATTTTAATATGGACTCAGGAACAATAGGTACTTTGTCGCAGCCAGGCGGTGCATTGTATAATATCGAACACTCTAATGGCGGTTTGATTTCTTTTCCTGGTGGCGTTTGTATCAAAAAT
Organism: Chitinophagales bacterium; assembly: GCA_049613665.1. Taxonomy (GTDB): domain Bacteria; phylum Bacteroidota; class Bacteroidia; order Chitinophagales; family UBA2359; genus JBMZCV01. The sequence goes on from JBMZCV010000003.1 coordinate 28,623, forward strand.
AAAGCTGGCGAAATCATAGGTGCTATTGGTGTGAGTGGTAGCTCGGTCGAAAATGACCATGCCGTAGCAAGTGCTGGAGCAGCAGTAATGCAATAAATAATACTAACATTTGTCTTTGATTAAACAAGACAAAAAAAGAGGGCAGCTAAAATATAGTTGTCCTCTTTTTTTTGTGAAATAAGTGATAAATTTGCAACTGCTTTTATCGTTTTTCAAGCTCAATAATTTTCATTTTGAGTTCCTTATTTTCATTTTCCAGCTTATTGATTTTGTCGGTGGCTTGCTGCATTTCGGTTTCAAGTTTCTGTATTCTAGCTTCTTTGTTTGGATTCATGTTGCAGCCAAAGATAAATAACAAAAAAGAAGCGATGATAAATATGTTTTTCATAAGATTGGATTTATAAGTTGAATCTAAGGGTGAATATACTTTTTGTGTTTGGAAATAGCTAATCTGCCAGCCAATTGATGATTTCCATAGGGTCAAATATGATGATGGCTGCTAGTAGCGAAAAACCGACAAGCCCAAGCCATAAATATTTTGAGTTTGCTAACAAGTTTCTATAAAAAAATGAAAGACATAGAATTATTAGCCAAAATAAAAAAGCTATCGGAACGAAAAAGCCGATTATGAGTTGAAAATGGTATAAATTAGGATAAAATTTAGGGTCTGGATTGCTATAAGTTGGAAAATGGCCTTCTGCAAAGCTTACGATAACAAAAAAAACGATAATGGAAGCGACATAAACAAAAGGTATATAAGCCGCAATTCTGATTAAAGTGCTTGTTTTTTTATCGAAACTCATTTCTTCATTTCTTTTATTACTCCTAAAGCTCTTGTGTATTTATCGCTCAAATTTTGCTCTTGCCCGATGAGTTCGTGAAGCTCTATTCCAAGAACAACGACACTTTCTTGCAGTAATTTTTTTCTTTGAATTTCTCTTGAACTCAACAAGCTTATTATCCTATTAGCAGTCTTGCTTACCGTCTGTTGTTGTTCATAAGTAGCATACAAAACTCTTGATTCTTCTAATGAAATTCTGTTTGTAATTTTATCTTCCTTTGCTACTGTCCATATTATATTGTTAAACTTTCGTTGAATGATGCCATTAGGTGCTATTCCTAAAATATCAAACCGAATATTTGGGAAAAAAGTTTCTTCCAACGAATCTTGAATAAAAGCATGTATCATTTGCTCTCTCACTTTTTCATGATACGGAATTAGTTCTTGCAGAAATTTCTGATTTTCAATTATTTCTTCTTCGATATTTGTTATTATCTTTTCAGTTTGAACACGTTCATTATAATTGCTCCTCCATTCGTTTATAAACAACGCAAACAATACGCTAAACACAATCATTCCAGACTCTGCAAATATTTTGAATTGCTTTGATTTTTTTTTAGCTATCGGTTTTTCTTCTGTTATTTGTTCTTCTTTAATCGGTAGTTCTTCCTCGTTTGTCTGTTCTTCGTTGTTCATTGGTTTTTCTTTATTGTTTTGGAGTAATTCAGTCTATAAATTCAAACAACTATTATTTTTGATTAGTTCCAATAATCTGAAAACATTAAACTCAAAAACCAAGCGAACTTTTTATGAAAAAACATGACAATTATGCAACTTTGTTATAGCTATTACTTTTGCCATTTTCATATATGATGACTGCTAGTTTGGCAAAAGATGGCAAACCTCTGCTTATGGTGGCTTCTATGACTTTTCCGCTTTTAAAATTTCCTAGCTTGGCGACATCTTCATAAGTCCAATTATTTTCTTTCATCATGGCTCTAAATCTATTTGTCCAATCTTTTTTAATTTTTTCCTCCATTTTTTGTTTATAAAATATCCAATGTTCTTCCGATATTTTTTTTACTTCATAAGATGTTAGTCTGACAAACTCTAGCGTAACTTCTAATTCAGAATAATGTGGATTGTTTTTCTTTATCCATTCTCTCGTTTGATTAATGCTAAAATTCGCAAATGCGAAAGCAATGCGTAGCCTTTTTTCAGAAGAAAATGTGCTAATGATGTCTATTTGCATTTGTGCCGCTTCTTTACTGACATTTACTTTTTTATTCCAGAAGTCTTCCATAGTTTTTTAGGTTTAAACGTCGAATCCAACTTTTGATATAATTCATATTTAAGTCTTTATTTAGCAACAAAAACTTTATATCTTCCAATTGTTTTTCACTTGGAGTAATGTTGTACCAACTTAATTTAGAAATAATAAGATCTTCTATCGTACACATATAGAATTCTTTGTTGAAAAATGTTACTTTTTTTCTACGATTAAAAGCTGTCCAATTGTAGTCACTATCTTTATAAGTTATAAAATCATATCTCATTCCTGTTTCCAAATCAGTGATATTGAATAACATTCCTAATTTTACACTTTCCATAAAAGATTGCTCAAAGCCTTTCCAATCAGGAAAATGTTTTAGAATAGATTTTATATGTTTAGGATAAATTTGTAACACAATATCTATATCATTGGTCGTTCTTGCACGATTATGATAACTTGTTGCAAATCCACCAACAACCATATAGTTTATGCCTTCTTCCTCAAGTGCTTTTACAACTTTACCTAGTGCTTGTTCAAATATATTTATCATGCTCAAAATTAACAAATGTTAATTAAAGTTCAAAATATCTTTGCTCAAATATTTTAATGAGCTGCTAAATACTTATGTATAGTGTATATTTTTTATCCATTAAGAAAGTCAATGAATTCTTGCTCAGTCAAATCCAAACTTTTAGAAACTTCGACTTGATTTTTTACTGCTAAAGCATATTTCAAAGCATTCTTAAATTCCTTTTTACTTATTTGAGAAGGAAATGTCCATTGATTTTTTTTTAGACTAACATAAAAGCCTTTATTTTTGAGGCTATTTGCATGTTTTAGCCATTTTTGAAAATCCAAAATTTCTTCTTTTGACAATTTAATTTCTTGATAGAGTGAATTAAAATACACTCCATTTTCTTTGAAGCGATTTTGTTCAATTTTGAGATTATTTTCAGTTAATGTTTGATTAGTTGCTAATTGAAAGACATATTCTAGAAATCTTTCCGTAAATTCAGGAAAAGTTGCTTCTTGAAGTTCCGAAATCAAACTGTGCTTGGTTTTATGGTCAGAAAAAACTTTTTTAAATTCTGATTGTTCAAAAACATCTTCTTCTCCCAAATTGTTCAAAAAGACTTGATACTTAATCAATTCTTCAAGTCCCAAAATTAAAAGAGAAGTTGCAGTTCCATAATTATTTATTTCAGCTACTTTTTGAGCCGATTCAATAAGAGAAACTCCATTTTCAAAAATTTTCTCATACTTTTCTCGAAGTTTATTTTTCATATAAAATATAGTTAAAATAAGGCAATCTATTTTTAATTAGTTCTGAGTAAAAATAAAACATTAAACTCAAAATTCCAAAAAAATAACAATGCTTTTTATAACTACCGCATCAAATACATCTTCCCAATACCCTTCTTAAACAAATCATCAGCAGCCGTATCAAACTGTTCAAGCGTTTCGCCATTTAAGCGGCTCACAAAACGATATAAATACAAGCCATTTGCCAATGGACTACCAAACTCGTCGGTGCCGTCCCACGCATATTCGGTGATGTTTGTGCCAATATGAATATCGCCCAACTCGGCTTGCGTAATCTCTCGCACTACTTTCCCCGAAACCGTCATAATTTGAATTTTCAAGAACTCTGGCACTTCGCTTCCTGTGAGGGTAAACACAAACTTTGTGCTGCTCGTAAAAGGGTTTGGATAGTTTAAAAGGTTGGAAATCATTGGTTTATGCTCTATTTTAAAACTAATACGATAAGCATCATTTGCAAAAACATTGCCGCTTCTATCTTTGGCTTCTACTTTTAATTGATATGTTCCGCTTTGCTCAAAAGTAGGCGAAAATTCTATTCTAGCACGATTATTTTGGCTCGACAATTCATTTTCGTTAGCTGCAAAAAACTGTACGGCTTCACTATTAAAATAAATACGTTCTTCATAAATCGGCTCGTCATACTCATTTGGCGATAGCAAAAACAGCTTAAAATCGGCCGTATCGTTGAGTGCCAAATAAGGGTTTTCGTCTTTTAAGCTAATAGTTATCATTGGTTCTGCCGACACAATATCGCCATCTAAGATATGACGGCCATCAAAAACGACATCAATAATAGGATTTAAAGGGTCTTTTTCGACATAAAAAGGCAGATAAATGATATTGTTGAAGCTAAATTTTTCGGCTTGCGTATCATTTGGATTTACTGTTACAATCAATACATTATTGCCTAAAAGCCCTGTTGTGCTATGCGAAAAGGTGGTGACAATACTTTCATTTGCCGCAATAGGTGCTTGCATTTCTTCAATTGTTTGACTATTGTTATTTTTGTCAATGATAGTGTAAGCCACCAAAACGCTATCCATATTTGTGGTTTCGACATTCGCAACCGTCAAATCAAGCTGCAACAACTCGCCTTCTTGCAAAGTATCGGCATGAAAAACAAATTGTTGTTGTGTATTCAGAGCCGCTTCTGGAAAACGAGTGAAGCTAGTACGCCAAAAATCGAGCTGTGCAGGCGTGAAAAATAGGCTATCTTTTAGGCTAAAAGTAAGTTGCAAAAATGGAAATTCGGTGGCGTTGATGCCGCTAATATCTAATGTTCCATCACTCGCCACATTATCAATATTTGCCCATTCTAGGGTTTCATTGCCATTCAAAGCTTCTACTTTCAAGCTGATTTCATCGCTATTTTCGGCTTCCAAATCGCTGAAATTCCAACTGATTTCTTGCCAATCGAGAGCTGGCCCAACTGCTACACTTTTCATTTTTCCATTTGTAGAACGGCTATTTACAAAATGTTCAATGCTAATCGTTTCGCTCAAATTATTGCCTATCACTAATTCTCCTGCATATTCTGGTCTATTTTTTTGGCCAAAACCAACGAAAGGTTGAGCATTTGTGATATTCGCTAATTCGCCAAAACCCATGTTGTCGAAAAACGAAATAAGGCTAGAACGATAAGGTTCTGACATCGTTTCTAGTCTGTGATTGCTCGTGCTATATACACCGACATAATATCCATCTGGAATTTCATTATTTATAAAACTTTGTAAATCAGATAGTTGCACAAAGTCGCTGGTATTAAATTCAAAAACATATAAATCACCTCCTGTGCAATGAATATTGTTATATGTTCCGATACCCTCGCAGCCAAAACCGCTCAAACGCTCCGAAATCCACGGCTCAAGTATCAATTCTGGTTTCATAATAGCCAAGCCAATGCCACCCAAGCAAGTGCTTTCTAAACAAGAACCGCTATTGAGTTCCAAATCATTGAGATAAAAGCTAACTGCACCCAAATTTTGAGCTGTTGTCAAATTTATTTTGTTGCTAAATTCTTGAAATTCAAAATTTCTAGTCAAACTATCGATATACAAGTTTTCAAAATCATTTTTTGTATATTGATAATAATGCGATTGATTAAAACCAAATTCTTCATTTTCTAAATAAATAAAGGAACTATTTTTCCAACGCAAGCTGTCGATATTTCCATTATTTCGTGCAGTTCGCCAATAATAAACCGTATTATTTTCTAAATTAATATTCGGCTGCCATTGCAATAAACTTCCCTCGCTATCCAATACATTTTCAAAAAGAGGATTTATAAATAGTTCATTTGTATCGAGTTGCACAATATAATTACGCATTTCTGTCAAAGGTTCGCCTGTGGAAGCCGAAAGCGTAAGCGGCATTTGTTCACTTGTTACAATCGAAAAATTGCACGGAGCGATAGGCACTAGCAAATCAGAAAAAATGAATTGATTGAGGCTAACCATATTATTATCTTCGCAGTCTTCCTCAATTTCATTTCCAAAATCTACGCTTACCGAAAATTGATTGTCGCCAGCTACCGAAAAAATATCGCCTGTTTGAATATACATCGTAAAAGTATCTATGTATTGTGGCGAAGGCAAATTTGCACTGATGATATTTTCAATCGTGCCATCTGGAAAAGTGCGTTCTATATTGATGCGAAAAGAATCGACGACAGAACGCCCTAAATTTGTAACAATCGTATGAATAGCAAATGAATCGACATCTGCACTTATTTGTTGTGGCTCAAAAACAATGCTCGCTGGCTCAATTAAATATTCAGGCCGCTCAAAAGCATTTAGGCGAATAGCAGGGTCGCCAGCCAATGTGTATTCTTGGCTAGTCACTTTCATACCTTTGTTTTCTGGGTCGGCAGCATTGATTTCTCTCACTGTTTCTTTTACGCAAAAGCCAATTGCTTCGCCATAGTTTTCGACACAAAAATTTTGGTACAAAGTTTCTAAATAAGGATTTAAAAAACTCGGATAACCCAAAGAAGCACTCGCCAAAAATCCAATTGCTCCCAAGCTATCGGCAAACAAATATTCTTCTGGCATCGTTATTTGCAAATTATTGTTATTATCAAGATTATACGAATGAATATCACCCAAATTGCACGAGCCTGTAATGATAAAAGGATATTTTCCATAATTTTCATAAGCCGTTGGAGCATCAATATCCAAAGCCCAATATTCGCCAGAAGAGTGACCGAAAAAGTTTAAAACCGAAATACCTGCATTCAAAATATCGCCTACATCAATCGTTTCAATTACTTCTTCTGTTAGTTTGTTATAAGTCGCAACGATATTTCCAGCCATAAAATCGCCTTCCCACTGACTGCGATAACCTTCGAGATAGCTCAAAAATAAATTGGCTTCGTCCAAATCATTTCCGCCTGCAATATGCAGAGCATCTTTCATCCAAAGTCTATCTTCGGCATCGCAAGAAGCTTGAAATTGATTGCTATCGTGCATTATCATTTTATCGAGATAAATACGCACATCTTCGGCTGTTTTGGCTGGCACACGGCCTGTTGCGAGTTGCGGACGGTAAGTATAAATATGTGGACTGCTCAACATCGCATCGGAAGGAGCAATGCCATAAGAAGGTACTAAACAATTGTTATATTTATATGGGTCTGTCGGATTACTCGCAACATAAGCATCTTTATAATTTACAGATTTTCCTAATAAGAATAAATATTCAGGTGTAATATTCCATTCTGCTATCGCAAAATTAATGAATTTTTGAATGGCTAAAGGGTGCTTATCTATGCCCCACGAAAACTGTCCATACAACTCTTCGATATTTACGACAATGACATTATAATCTCCTCCAAGTTCGCTTTGTCGATGTTCTGCGTAACGTTCTACTTGATTAACATTTCCTTGCATCAATTTTGGATGTGTAACAATTAGATAATTGCCTTGATTTGCAAGCAAACTGAAATCTGTAAAATTGATAGTTTGCAAATCTGTAACTTCTGTTACCGTTTCGTAAGGAAAAGAAGGCGTAGGATTGACGAAATATAATTGTCGTGTTGTGCCATTTTCTGTTTGTGCTAAAAAATGAAATTTATATACATTATTTTCAAGAATAGGAAAAATTCTTAAATTATTCGTCAAATCATAAAGAAAAGGATTTGAGCCGCCATCAAAGTTCGCAACTTCTATATAATGATTTTGCGTATTATCTATTTCAAATAAAAAATCTTGTTTATTGCTAAAATCAAAAGTGCGTGGATAGCGGATATTCATATTGGCTACCGCAATTCTATTTTGTTCGGAAATGTCGTCTAAAGCAGCAAAATTCATACTTGTTTGCGGCTCGTTCAATTGCGAAAGCGGCACTTCAAACTCATAATCTTGCGTTAAATAACCTTCTAATTCATCGTCAATAGCTGTATTTCCATTTACTTTTATTTGAATATGATGGTCTGGATTGACATCAAAATCATTGGACATTCCAATAATTTTAGTGCTTACCGTAGCTTGCAAGGCATTGTTTTGCGTATAAATAGAACGTGTCCAAACATTCCAACTTTGGTCATTTCCAATGTCTATTGGCACACTTATAAACCCTTCGCCACTTTCAAAATCTGCAAAGTGATTGTTGATGCCACCTAAACGAAAAGGTTTGCCTTCGTAGTGCTGATTTGCTGTAACAACGCTATTTGTATGCCAAAAATAATTGTCTTTTGGTGGAGCATTATTTAGGTTATTTTCAAAATTATTGTGCCTTAAATTGTTATTTGCATCACTCACAACTAAATAATAAGTAGCCGTATCGCAAAATAAGCTCAATGTTTTGCTTGGCTGATGCGATTCATACCAATACAATTGTGTGTCCAATTCGCCATCATTTCGCTGTCCATAAAACTCAATATAATCGTTATTATCAAAATTTCCTGCTGGATTGTGAATATAAAAAGGCACTTCTTTTCCTTTGTTATACAGTTGATAAAAGTCTGGTGTAAGCGGCAAATTTTCGGCTGCCAAACTCGTTGCACTAATGCGATGCAAACCGTTTTCTATGACTTTTATTTCATAATATGTTTTATCGAAATCTATCCAATCATTTGTATAAGTTGTTTGAGCTTGCAAAAATGAAAGTTGAAACAAAAATAAGGTTATTATAGCAAAGAGATTTTTCATTATGTGATGTTTATTTTTTATAAGTGCCAAGCACTATTTAATATACACTTTATTTTGTGCTAACGTATTGAAAATCAAGGTGTTAGTTTTCACAAAAAAGCATTTTATTTCTAATGTTTCAATAAATTTGATGGAACAACAAAGTTATCCTGTTTTCTTGCAAAGAAAGAACATTTGAACAAGATAAAAAGATTTTTGAACGACAAAAGCGAGTTTTTTGGTTTTTTTGAAGTTGATAGAAAGACGCAAAAAAGGGGGAATCGGTTGTAGAGCTTATTATTTATTTAAATTAAAATTTTATTTTATTCAAATAAATGTTGGCAAATACAAATATGTCGAAAAAATGTTTAATAATTAGAGTTCGTCCATAAAGTCAAAAATGAACTGACATTTCTAAAGTTACATATATACAATGCTGAATAATAGTTAATTATGAATATTATTATTTTGCAATAAAATAACTAAATGAACCAGCTATTCTCGGTTTAACAAAAGAAACCTTTTTCGATAGGGGAAACATACTATTTTTCAGTTCAAAAGGCTATAAAAATAGGAAATATTGGTCTTCTTAGCCTAAAAAAAATAGTATGTTTAAGCTTTTGATAAAAAAGGCCTTAAAAACTAATTGCTGACACAGAAAAACAAGCAGATATTTTTTTATAATATTTATTTTATTTCAAAGCGAGAATAGCTGTAAATGAACTTTACGGACAGACACTAATTAAGATTGAAAGTCAAACTATTATATACTATTTTTATTATATTTTTTTTTCTGTTTGAAAAAACAAAAAATATAGTTATCTTGAAAAGACAGCTTAAAATACTCTTTTCTAACAAAAAAAACAATCATGAAAAAAGCTTATTTATTTACAATGTGTTTTATACTATTATGTATTAACAAAAACATTTTTGCCCAAGAAAGTGACCCTTATTGCGTTTCTTATGGCACAAACACAGATGACAACTACATTTCGTTCATTAGATTTGGAAATATTAGTAACTATTCTTTTCCTAACAATGGAGATGATAATGGCTATGGCGATTATACCAATGCCAGTACATGGTTAGATCAAAACCGTACTTATAGACTGATTGTATTTCCAGAGGAACTTTCTTCAGTACAAAATTATTGGAGCATTTGGATTGATTTTAACCAAGATTACAATTTCAGCTCCGACGAATTAATATATAACAATGTTACACCACAATATTGGTATGTATCCTCTCAGGTCACTATTCCTGAAAATGCTTTATTGGGCGATACACGAATGCGAATTCAAAACAAAGTTGCAGTAAATTCACAGGAAGGCGCTCCAACAGCTTGCGAAACTTTTGTTTATGGCGAAGTGGAAGATTATACTATACATATTGTATCACCAGGTAACTCATGTTATACACCTTATAATCTGTCTGTAAGTGGGGTTATTGGAGATGGTGGACATATTCAATTCAATTGGAATGCTGTACCAAATGCTTCACAAACAAATGTTAGCTATCAATTGGCTGTCCGTGAGCTTGACTCAAACGTCTTACAAACAACTAACATAAAATACGGTAATAGTTTTTATCGTTATGACACACCTGCTGCTAACACAATTTATGAATGGCAAGTAAGAGCAATATGCTCGCCTGATGACAATAAAACAGATTGGTCAGCTACACATTATGTTTCTACAGCAACTGGCGAAACTTGTAGCGTACCTAGCAATTTGGCCGAAGAAAATCTAACGCCAACAGGCGGCTTATTTACTTGGGACGCTGTGCCAGAAGCTTCTTACTATCAGTTTGCAGGTAAAAGAACAAATGAAAACTGGAATATTACTAATGTAATGGTAAATAATAAACAACTGTCAGACATACTTATGGCTGGCCAAAGCTACAGATGGTCGGTAAGAACTTATTGCGAAGGCATTGGTTATACAGCTTGGGCAGCGGTTCGCACTTTCACTTCGCCATCAAATAAAAATATTGGTGAAACACTTTTACAAAACAATGAGCAAGCATTTCAGTTTTCGGTTAGCCCAAATCCTGCTCAACATATTGTTAATGTTCAAATTGATGATATGAAAAATCCAACAAACTTGAATTTACAATTATTTGATGTAAGTGGCAAATGTGTTTTGCAACAAAAAATAGCTGAACCTACAAACATTGCTTTATCAGTTTCGGAACTCGCCGAAGGCATCTATTTTTTGGCTATACAAAACGAAAATTATAGTACCAATCAAAAATTGATGATTGTTAGATAATCTTTTTGTTACTTCATAAAATAGAAGGCATACTTATTTTGAGAGAAAATAAGTATGCCTTTTTTGTGTTTGAAAAAAGTCGTATCTTTGCACAAAATAGCAAGCTAAAAAACAAATCATGACAACTTTCAAAGATATAAAAATATCAAAACAACTACTTCGAGGCATTGAAGATTTGGGCTTTGAAACGCCAACTCCTATTCAAAAACAGGCCTTTCCAATGGTTCGCTCTGGCAAAAATGTAGTCGGAATTTCGCAAACAGGTACAGGAAAAACGCTGGCTTATATGTTGCCGCTTTTGCAGGATTTAAAATATTCGGAACAATATACCCCACGCATTTTGGTGCTTGTGCCTACTCGTGAATTGGTGCTGCAAGGTGTCGAAAAAATCAAGGCTTTCGCCAAATATACCAATCTTAGAATTTTGGGCGTTTATGGTGGTACAAATATCAACACGCAAAAGCAAGCAGTTGTTCAAGGTGTTGATGTGCTTGTCGCTACGCCAGGCCGACTATATGATTTGGCACTAACAAAAGTATTGAAGCTAAGAGACATCAAAAAGTTGGTCATTGATGAAGTAGATGTGATGTTGGATTTGGGTTTTCGCTTTCAACTCACCAATATTTTTGAGCTACTGCCAGAACGCCGCCAAAATCTCATGTTTTCGGCTACTATGACAGACGAAATTTCGGCTTTAATAGACGATTATTTTATCACTCCTAAGCATATTTCGATTGCTGTTAGCGGAACGCCACTAGATAACATTGCCCAAAAATGTTATGCTGTTCCAAACTTTTACACTAAAATCAATTTGTTATCACATATTTTAGAAGATAAAGAGACTTTTAGCAAGGTTTTGGTTTTCGTTTCGAGCAAAAAAAATGCAGATAAATTATTTGAAAATTTAGAAGAAGAATATGAATCGCAAATGTGCATAGTGCATTCCAACAAGTCGCAAAATTACAGGATTCGTTCTATCAAGCAATTTGACGAAGGTACAAAACGCATTCTAATTTCAACTGATGTGATGGCTCGTGGCTTGGATTTAGACAAGATAACACACGTTATAAATGTCGATACACCGAGTTTTCCAGAAAACTATATGCACCGAATTGGGCGAACAGGCCGTGCCGAGCAAGAAGGAAATTCGATACTTTTTTATACCGAAAAGGAAGAAAAATCGAAAAAAGCCATAGAACTATTGATGGATTACGAAATTCCAGCATTGGCATTCCCTGAAGAAGTTGCTTTCAATAGCCAGTTGTTGCCAGAAGAACGCATACGGCCAAAAACAAAAAATCACAATCGTAACGCTAAAAAACACATTGCAGGGCCGAGTTTTCACGATAAAAAAGCGAAAAACAAAAAAGTCAATTTAGGTGGTTCTTATCGCAGAGAGTTGGCCGAAAAATATAAAAAACCAAAGACAAGAGGTGCAAAAGTAAGCACTAAAAAGAATAAAAGGCGATAATGTTATGAAACAAAAAACAATCATACGTTTTGCTGAACCGAAAGATATAAATGAATTGGTTTTGCTTTGCGAAGCTCATGCTATTTATGAAAAAGCCACTTACGAAACCAAAGGCAAGGCAGAACTGTTAAAAGAGTATATATTTGCTACCGATTCGTCTGTTTTTTGCCTTGTTGCAGAAAATAACAACAAATTAATAGGTTATGCTACCTATATGAAGCAGTTTTCTACTTGGGATTGCTGTTTTTATGTATATATGGATTGCTTGTTTTTGGGTGAAAATTCGAGAAGCAAAGGCATTGGCGAGCAAATCATGAATCGCATTAAAGAAGAAACAGCGAAAATGAATATTGAATGGATACAATGGCAAACGCCAGATTTCAATACTAGAGCCATCAAGTTTTACAAAAGAATTGGAGCAAGTGCGAAAACGAAAAAGCGTTTTTTTCTAAAAAGCAAATAAGTATAGTGTAAGCTAGAATTATTAAAATTTAAAAAATGTGAGAAATGATATATTTCTAAAAATACGATAGTTCATCATTTTTTAGGTTTGACAGTTTTGGCTAAAAAATATGTCATTTCTTTCAGTTTAGCACGAGTTAAAAACTCATGCTGGTAATTCCCTTTGTAAATATATCATTTCCATAAAAATTGAATATAAACTTAAATTGCTTTTCTGAATAGTTATAAGTAACAATAATTCGGACATTTTTTATAACAATTTTCAGTTGAATAAAAAAAATGCCTTTTGACAAGGGAAACATACTATTTTTCAGTTCAAAAGGCTGTAAAACTTGCAAATAGTGGACACCTTAGCCTAAAAAAATAGTATGTTTAAGCCTTTGCTAAAAAAATATATAAATGCCCGAACTATTGAAATAAGCTAAAATGATGAACGAAAAAGATTTAAATAAACTGCGATTTCCGATAGGCGAGTTTGAAAAACCTGCTATTATTTCTGCTGAACAAATTAAAATTTGGATAAGCGACATTGAGCAATTTCCAAAAAAACTATGTAAGCTAATTGAAAATTTGCCAAATGAAGCGTTAAATTGGAAATATCGCCCAGATGGTTGGACGATAAAACAAGTTGTGCATCATTGTGCCGATAGTCATATCAATAGTTTTTGCCGTTTCAAACTTAGCTTAACAGAAGACACACCAATAATTAAACCTTATTTTGAAGGCAAATGGGCAGAATTGCCAGATGTTATTGAAGCAGATATAAACGATTCGCTTCAAATAATAAAAGGTTTGCATTCCAGATGGACAATTTTGTTGAAAGCCTTGCAAGAAAACGATTTTGAAAAAACCTTTATTCATCCAGAACATGGCAAGCATTTTTCTATTGCCGAAAATATAGGTGTTTATGCCTGGCATAGCAATCACCATTTGACACATGTAAAACAAGCCATTCAATTTCGTGGAGAATTTTAATTTTTGCTTTTCATTCAATCTAAAAACAAGAAAATGAACATCAAATCACTCACTTTATATAGTCCAAATTTAGCTGCTCAAACACATTTTTATTCAAAGGTTTTGGGCTTGCCAATTTTGCATCAATCAGAGCAAAAAGTAAGTTTTGAAGTTGGAAAATCTTTGCTCATTTTTGAAAAAAGAAGTGAAACAAAACCCTACCATTTTGCTATAAATATTCCATCAAATAAAACGAAAGAAGCTTTAAGTTGGCTAAAAAAGCGAGTTGCAGTTTTAAAAAATGACAATTTAGAGATTCAAGATTTTGATTTTTGGAACGCAGAAGCCATGTATTTTTATGATGCAGATAATAATATTGCGGAACTTATCGCTCGCAAAAACTTGGAAAACAATAGCGAAGAACCTTTCGATGAAACACAATGGCTAGAAATTTCGGAAATAGGTTTGGGCGTAGATGATATTGAAAAAGTGTTTGATTTTTTGCATAACAATTGTCAATTAGCTGTTCATAGCGGTAGTTTCAGTCGTTTTTGTGCGATAGGAAGCGAAAATGGCTTGTTTATTTGCATTAATAGAGCAGAAAAGAAAATTTGGTTTCCGACAAATGATGCGATTTTTGTCGCAGATTTCAAAGTAAGCATTCACCATTTAGACAAAAGCTATGATATTTGCTTTGAAAATGGAACGTTGAGTTTTGCGTAGTTTTTTATTTGATAGGCTACCAAAAAATAATTAGTTTTTTTTACGAAATATTTGTATTTTCTCTTTCTCAAATATTTCATTTTTAATAAAAAGGCAACAATATGAAAGAGAATACTCACCATTTTAGCCTCAAAAAAAGCATTTTTTGGCTGTGCTATTTCTTATTCCTTAGCAATTTTCAACAAATCTCTGCTGAACAAAATTCTGTTATTGGCTTTCAATTTAAACAAAATGTCAAAAGCGTTCAGATACCTATCGAAATAGCTAATAATCTGATATTGATGCCTATACGCATTGATAATATTATTACTATAAATTTCATTCTCGATACAGGTTCACGCATTACCATGCTTACCGAGCCACTTTTAACCGACTTTATGAACCTTCAAAATGTGCGCACAACTTATGTGCATGGTTTGGGGCAAGGCGACCGCATAGCAGCACAAGTTGCAACAGGAATTAGCATGGATTTTGAGGGTGTTGTTGGACACAATATTAGTTTGCTTATTTTGCCAGAGGGTTTGCTCTCTTTTTCCGAAATTTTTGGCAAAGATGTATATGGCATCATTGGCTACGATATTCTTAAATCTTTTGTTGTTGAAATAAATTACCAAAAAAAGCTTTTGACATTGCACAAGCCCAATACTTATCAGCCCAAACGCAAGAGTGAAAGTTTGAATATTAGCATAGAAAGTGGTAAGCCATATTTGGAAGCTCAAGTTTTGGAAGCCAACAACTCAATCACAAAATTGCATTTGTTACTTGACACAGGAGCAACACAAGCCCTTTCTCTTTTTGACCCAAAAACAGGCAATCCGCCCAAAACAATTGATACTTATTTGGGCAAAGGTTTGGGTGGTGATATCTATGGCAAAATCGGTCGCTTAAAAGGTTTCGCTTTTGGCAATTTTAAATTTGAAAATATAATCGCAACCTATCCAGACACAAGTTCTATTCAATTTGAAATAGATGAAACAAAATGGGAAGGCAATATTGGAGCAGAAATTTTCAAACGTTTTTTAATCGCTTTTGATTATCAAAATGACAGAGTTTTTTTGCGAAAAAATAGCGACTTTGACAATAAATTTTTCTACAATATTATTGGTTTACAAATATTAGGAACAGGAAAAAACTACAAAGAAATCATGGTTAATCATGTACGTTTAGGTTCGCCAGCCGATATGCAAGGTTTGTTAATCTATGATAAAATCCTAAAAATAGGCTTTACCAATACCTATAATTTGACAATAGGCGAAGTTTATGAAGCCCTAAATCGGCGAGTAGGCAAAAAAGTAAAACTCAAAATAGAACGAAATGGCAAAAAAATAAGCAAAATCATTCCAATATTGCCAGAAATTTAAAAAAAAAGCCGAAAATCTAAAAATCATAAAAAACAAAAACTACTTTTGTGTAAATTTTGCTTATTTTTGCACCCTAATTTTTTATCATCTTCATTTTATAGCAAAAATCTTATGGCTACAAAACCATTAAACGAAACTCCGCAAACTACTTTTTCTAATGATACTTATCTCGAATGGTATAAGTTGATGCTTTTGTTGCGTCGATTTGAAGAAAAAGCAGGACAATTATACGGCCAACAAAAAATACGAGGTTTTTGCCACCTATATATTGGGCAAGAAGCCATAGCAGCAGGAATCATGTCGGCTATTCGTCCGACCGATGCCATAATTACTGCTTATCGTGACCATGGAATCGCTATCGCAAAAGGCATTTCGCCAGAAGCTTGCATGGCAGAGCTTTTCGGAAAAGCAACAGGCTGTGCAAAAGGAAAAGGTGGCTCTATGCACTTTTTCTCTAAAGAACACAATTTTTATGGTGGTCACGGTATTGTAGGCGCTCAAATTCCTATGGGAACAGGCATAGCTTTTGCTGATAAATACAACGAAACAGGCCGAGTTTGTTTGACGATGTTTGGTGATGGTGCTGCTCGTCAAGGAGCTTTGCATGAGGCTTTCAATTTGGCGATGCTTTGGAAATTGCCTGTTGTTTACATTTGCGAAAACAACTACTATGCGATGGGTACTTCCGTAGAGCGTTCTTCCAATATAACTGATATTTACAAAATTGGTTTGGCTTATGATATGCCTTCAAAAGCCGTAGATGGTATGCAGTGCGAAACCGTACACGAGGCTATTGCCGAAGCAGTAGAACGTGCAAGAAGTGGTGGTGGCCCAACATTTTTGGAAATAAGAACATATCGCTACAAAGGACACTCTATGTCTGACCCAGCAAAATATAGAACAAAAGAAGAAGTGGCTGATTACAAAGCACATGACCCTATCAATCAAGTAAAAGCAACTTTGCTAAAAAATGGAGCAATTACAGAAGAGGGTTTAAAAGAAATTCAAAAAGATGTAAAAGCAAAAGTAGCTGCAAGTATTAAATTTGCCGAAGAATCGCCTTATCCAAACGATAGCGAATTATTCAAAGATATTTATGTACAACCAGACTATCCTTTTATTACAGATTAAAAATAAATGGCAAAAATTGGAGCTAACCTTTTGTTTTTCAATACGTTGGCACAAAACAGCCTTAATTATATTACATAGTGCTGCTTGGCACTCATCATTTTCAACTAACAACTTTAAAAATAGAAACTAGCAATGGCTAAAAGAAGAACTCCAAAAGACAAAAATGCAAACGCAGATGCAAATACTTTTTTAGATGAAGAAATTGACTTGCAAGAACAGTATGGAAAAGCCGAAGAATTTATCAATAATAACAAAAATATGGTGCTTGGTGTTTTAGGTGCTGCTTTAATCATTATCTGTGGTTTTTTGGCATTTAATAGCGTTTATATTCCAGGCCAAGAAGCCGACGCACGCTCTCAAATGTTTGTAGCAGAACAATATTTTGCTAAAGACTCTTTTCAGCTTGCCTTAAATGGAAACGATAACTATCCAGGTTTCTTAGACATTATTGGCGATTATTCAGGCATGACACAGACTGCTAATTTGGCTCAATATTATGCTGGTGTATGTTACCTAAACTTGGGCGACTACGAAAGTGCTGCTAACCATTTATCAAACTTTAGTGGCAGCGACGAAATCGTGAGTTCTATGGCAATAGGTGCATTAGGCGATGCTTATAGCGAGCAAGGCAACTTAGACAAAGGCATTAGCTATTATAAAAAAGCTGCTAACAATAGTGCAAATGAATATACAAGTGCTATGTTTTTGATGAAAGCTGCTGCTGCTTACGAATCGAAAGGTGAAGCAAAAAGTGCAAAAGGCTTGTATGAACAAGTGAAAAAGAACTATCCTGATAGCAACCAAACAAAAGATATAGATAAGTATATCGCTCGTGCAGAAGCAAATTTATAATCATCTAGTTTATAAAATAACAAGTGACGGCTTTGACAAATATAGTCAAAAACATTAAATGCCTTTTTATAGGTAAATTTCTAATATTTTATTAATATTAGCAAAAGTTAGACATTTTATTGAAATGCTTATTTCAGTAGAATGACTAACTTTTTTTGTTTATCGCTTTTTTTATTTTAACTTGCAAATACCAAGATAATTAGGCTAGTTTTTTTATCATTTAATTAAAAAATGTAGCGGTAGCAAAAAAATCACTTTATACACAGCAATTAATTTAACACTATACTATGGCAAGTTCGTTGAAAAACTTATCACAATACAAGGCAAAAGATATACCCAATGCAGCAGGAATGCGTTTTGGCATTGTGGTCACAGATTATCACACCGATATTACCTACAAAATGCTAGAAGCTTGCACGCAAACCTTGCTAAAACATGGAGCAATATCCAAAGATATATATGTGGCTCATGTCTCTGGCACTTATGAATTGCCGTTGGGAGCAAGACTATTGCACGATAGCAAAGAACCTGATGCAATAATTTGTTTTGGTTGCGTCATTAAAGGAGAAACCCAACACGACGAATATATCAATCAAGCTGTTTCGCAAGGACTAATGCACTTAGGTATTCAATACGCTAAACCATTTGTTTTTGGCGTTTTGACTCCCAACACACATGAGCAAGCCGTAGCAAGAGCAGGCGGAAAACATGGTAATAAAGGCATTGAAGCAGCTATAACTGCCATTCAAATGGTCGATTTGAAAGAAAGATTAGACCCTTTTTCTAGCAATTTTGTCAATAATTAAACCTTGAAAGTTTAGAATATTAAGTACCTATACAGAAATAACAGCTCGTGCAAACTGACACCTTGATTTTTCAATGCGTTAGCAATGGATCGACATTTTGTTAAATAGTTCTTGGCACTTATTACTATCTTTTTTAAATCCATTTCAACAACAAGTAAGCAATAATTTAATATACATATGGCTCAAGTAGAATTGATTATGCCCAAAATGGGCGAAAGTATCATGGAAGCTACCATTCTTAAATGGCTCAAAAACGAAGGAGATTCGATAGAACTAGAAGAATCGGTTTTGGAAATTGCGACCGATAAGGTTGACTCAGAAGTGCCTTCGCCAGTAGAAGGAACGCTGCTAAAAATTTTGTATAACGAGGGCGATACCATAGAAGTTGGAAAAGCAATAGCTATCATTCAGACAGGCAATGATGCAGCTTCTGCCGATGACAACGATTGGGCAGAAGAACAACCTGCACCACAACAAACAGTAGTTGAACAGCCGCAAAAGTCGGCGGCAGTAACTAATAATGTTGCGAATACAGCAGTAAGCAATCGTTTTTATTCTCCTTTGGTGCTAAATATGGCACGAAAAGAGGGCATTTCGATGGAAGCACTAGAGGCAATAGCTGGCACAGGAAAAAATGGCCGTGTGACCAAAAAAGATATGCAAAATTATATTGCAAGTGGCAAAAAGCCAGCTCCTCAAAAAGTTGCTACACCACAACCTAAAGCTAAAACAACACCTGCACCAACGCCACCAAAAACAACTGCTACGCCATCACAAAAACAATATGGCGACAATGTAGAAGTAATTGGCATGGATAGAATGCGACAACTTATTGCGAAGCACATGGTAAACTCTGTGCAAACTTCGCCTCATGTAACTTCTTTTGTGGAAGTAGATATGACAGATATTGTCAATTGGCGAAACGGCGTAAAAAAGGCTTTTCAAGAGCGAACAGGCGATAAAATTACTTTTACACCGATTTTTGTGGAGGCTGTCGCCAAAGCAATTACGGATTTTCCATTGATAAATTCTTCGGTTGATGGTACAAATATTATCGTCAAAAAAGATATAAATATTGGAATGGCAGCCGCTTTGCCTTCTGGAAATTTGATTGTGCCTGTGATTCGCAATGCAGATTACAAAAATCTAGTTGGTTTGACGAAAACTGTTAATGATTTGGCAAATCGTGCTAGAAACAACAAGCTAAAACCTAGCGAAATTGAAGGTGGCACGTTTACGCTTACCAATGTTGGTAGTTTTGGCAGCCTTATGGGAACGCCTATTATCAATCAGCCGCAGGTAGCGATTTTGGCAGTTGGTATTATCCGCAAGATGCCAGCCGTTGTAGAAACGGAATATGGCGATGTAATTGCGATTCGTCAAAAAATGATTATGTCGCTTTCTTATGACCATCGTATTGTTGATGGTGCTTTGGGTAGCAAGTTTTTGAGTAGGGTAAAACACTATTTGGAGGCTTTCGATAAAACGAGAACTATCTAAACGAAAATATATAATGTTATAGAAAAAAAAGGTGCGAAGTAATGCTTTTAAATAGAGTGTTTTGTTTCGTGCCTTTTTTTGATTTGATATAAAACGAATTTGCTTTAAATTTAATTTTTTGCTAAAATGCCTAATGCTAAACTAATATTTCTTCAAAAGCTGAAAGAATTTGCTGAAACGCTTCCTCAATATGTTTCAACAAATGGCAATGATTGGTCAATAAAAGGTTTTATTGATATTCATTCAAATATCTATACTATTTCTTCTGATTCAAAAATCATATCAAAACTTCTAGAAATTCAGTTATTTCCAAAATTTAAGGAGTTTGCAGAAGATAATGGTTATGAAATTATTTTAGCTGAAAAGCAAAATTGGTATCCTGACTTATCTTTTGTAAATAAAAACAATCCTAATATCAAGTTTGCTGTTGATATAAAAACGACTTATCGTTTAGATGACTATATAGGTTTTTGTAATGGCTTTACACTTGGTTCACATGGAGAGTATTTTAGAAACAGAAAAAGCACTAAAAATATTCAATTTCCTTATTCTGATTATACCGCACATCTTTGTTTGGGCATACTTTATACAAGAATAGCCTCAACTGATATTGACAAAACAAAGATGTTTCAAATCTCTGAATTGAATAGTATAAACTCCGTAATAAGTGAACTAACTTTTTTTGCAGAAGAAAAATGGAAAATTTCAAGCGACAAAGGAGAAAGTGACAATACTGCGAATATTGGAAGCATTCATTTTATTGAGGATATTTTGAATGGCAATGGTGTTTTTTCTAATCTTGGCGAAAATATTTTTGATGAATATTGGATAAATCAAGGTGTTTTGCAAGTGCCAGATGCTAAAAAAGCAGGAAATTTTAAAAAATTGACAAAGTTAGCAGAGTTTTTAAAATTTAAAAACATGGACATATCACTTATAAATACTCCGAAACCAAAGCGAAAAACGAAAAAAAGATGAATAAAACAATCGTACCACCAATAAAATCACAAGGCATAAAAACGAAATTAGTAAAATGGATAGCCGAAAATATTGGTGAAACAAAATACGAGCAATAAGTATCGTACGAATGATTATGTTTTTTCGGTTTGGGAAAATTCCTTTATAGCCACAAAAGCACATTTTTATCATGTTGGAGGCAAAGAAACCAATAGAAATGCTGTTTATGAAGCTTTAATCTCAAATTTTAAGCTTGAAAATAGCATTTTAACAAAAACAATGAAAACTAAAATTGAAAATAAGGAATCGCAATTGACAACAGAAAAAAATACATTTCAGTTAAAAAATGAAATATTATTTCGTTAAAAACCTAAAGATTCACAAAAAATAAAACACAAACATGAACATAGCTATCATAGGTTCGGGTGGGCGTGAACACGCTATCGCTTGGAAAATAGCACAAAACGTAGCAGAAGAAAATATATACGTCATCACAGGCAATGGCGGTACGCATAACAATATCAATATCGACATTTGCGACTTTGCAGCCATCAAGCAATTTTGCGAACAAAAAGATATAAAATTGATTATCGTGGGGCCAGAAGTCCCTTTAGTAGAAGGTATTGTAGATTATTTCGTCGATTCGGATATAAAAGTTTTTGGCCCAGATAAAAAAGGAGCAGTTTTAGAAGGCTCAAAAATTTGGTCGAAAAAGTTTATGCAAAAACATGGCGTTGCGACAGCAGATTTTTGGCTTTTTGACGATTGGCAGACCGCAGAGCAAAAAATTGAAGAATTGAACGGCTATTTAGTCATCAAATACGATGGTTTAGCGGCAGGAAAAGGCGTATATGTTTGCGATTCGGTGGAAGAAGCGAAAGCTGGCTTGGTAGAATTGCGAAAAAAATATGGCGAAACAGCCGAATATTTGATAGAAGAACGCCTCACAGGCCCCGAAATTTCGATTATCGGCTTTACTGATGGTAAAAATATTCAATTATTATCGCCTTCGCAAGACCACAAACAGCTATTGGATGGCGATAAAGGGCCAAATACAGGTGGTATGGGAGCTTATTGTCCAGTGCCTTTTTGCACGGCTGAAATTTTGGAAAACATCAAAAAGCAAATTGTAGTACCAACTTTGCAAGGTTTGCAAGCCGAAAATATAGACTATATTGGTGTGATATATTTTGGTTTGATGCTGACACCAAAAGGCGTAAAAACTTTAGAATATAATGCACGTTTGGGCGACCCAGAAACAGAAATTATTTTACCAGCTTTGAAAAGTAGCTTGTTAGAGTTGATTTTGGCTTGTTTTGATGGCAATTTAGCCAATTTTCCGCTAGAATTGCATGATGGCTATTTTGTCGATGTAGTGTTAGCCTCTGGTGGTTATCCTAAAAAATATACAAAAGGTTTTGAGATTACAGGCTTAGACAATTTGGGCGATGAAGCAGTAAGTGTTTTTCATGCAGGTACGAAAAAAGAAAATGGCAAGATATATACAAATGGCGGCCGTGTGCTGAATGTTGTGGCTCATGCCGAAACTTTGGAACAAGCGATTGAAAAGGCTTACAAAGCGGTAGAAAATATACATTTTGAAGGAAAATATTGTAGAACGGATATTGCACAACGGCCGAAAGTCAGCATTGAAGCGAAAGTTTAACAATGTTGTATTTTAATATCGTCTAATTTACTTTTTTAGACGATATTAAAATATTTGCTTTTTTGAATATTTTTCTTTATTTTTAAGACACAAAAAAAACACAAACAAATGGAACAAGAACCCTTTTCTCAAAAACCATATATAGATTTTGACGGCCGATGGAAAACAATTATCGAAGAATTATTTGATGATTTTATGGCTTTTTTTATGCCAGAATTGTTTGAAGAAATAGACTTTACAAAAGAAGTTTTATTTTTGGATAAAGAATTGCAGACAATAATGCCTCAAACAGAGCGAAAAGGCAAAAAAATAGGCGACTGTCTAGCAAAAGTATTTTTGAAAAGTGGTGAAGAAAAATGGATTTTGGTACACATCGAAGTGCAAAGTAGTTATAAGGCTAATTTTTCAGCACGAATGTTCAAGTATTTCTATCGAATTTTTGATAAATTTGGGCAAAAAATAGCTGCAATCGCCATTTTTACGGACGATAAACACCCTAAAAATTACAATATTTATCGTGATGAGTTTTTCGGTACTCGAATTACTTATGAATACAATGCTTACAAAATCAGCGAACAAACGATAGAGAGCTTGCAAAATCAGACAAACCCATTTGCTTTAGCTATTTTAGCCAATAAATATGTGTTGGCTAGTAAAAACAAAAAACATCAACGACTGCAATTCAAAATCAACTTGTTGAAATTGATGCGAAAACAGAAATTTTCAAAACGAAAAATGCTTGGAGTATTCAACTTTGTTAAGTATTTGTTGATACTGCCAAATGATTTGGAATTAGAATTTGATAACTATAATACTGAAAATTATAAAAACCATACAGATATGAGAGAACCTGTCATTCAACCCAACGAATTAGCTTTGATGGATCGTTTCAACATTATTAAATATGGCGATACGGTAGAAAATTTATTGGCGAAATTAGAGGAAAAAGCCGTCGCAGAAGCTCAAAAAGCGGAGCAAGAACGTGAAAAAGCGGAGCAAGAACGTGAAAAAGCAGAGCAAGAGCGTGAAAAAGCGGAGCAAGAACGTGAAAAAGCAGAGCAAGAACGTGAAAAAGCGGAGCAAGAACGTGAAAATACAATCATGAATTTGCATCGCAATCTTAGTTTGAGTGCTTTGCAAATAGCCGATGCTCTTAAAATAAAAGAAGAGCAAGTGAAAGCTATTATTGAAAAAAATACAACAACAGAGTAAGTAAAAAACCATACAGATATGAGAGAACCTGTCATTCAACCCAACGAATTAGCTTTGATGGATCGTTTCAACATTATTAAATATGGCGATACCGTAGAAAATTTATTGGCGAAATTAGAGGAAAAAGCAGTCGCAGAAGCTCAAAAAGCAGAGCAAGAACGTGAAAAAGCGGAGCAAGAACGTGAAAAAGCAGAACAAGAACGTGAAAATACAATCATGAATTTGCATCGCAATCTTAGTTTGAGTGCTTTGCAAATAGCCGATGTTCTTAAAATAAAAGAAGAGCAAGTAAAAGCTATTATTGAAAAAAATACAACAACAGAGTAAGAAAAAAACTATAAAAATAGAATAATAGTTCCATAAAAAAATAATGCCAAAGCAAAATTTAGATTCTGCTTTGGCATTTCCATTTAAATATTTTTCTATTATTAATACGTTAATGTTTGATTAATTAGAATTTAACATTTAACACAATTTTTTGCTATTTTCTACCTCTAAAAAGTAAAAGAAACCCCTGCACTTGGCAAAATCGGCAATTGGTTCACACGTTCATAACGCACTCTATCAAAATAGAAAATATTTTTGCGATTATATATATTCGTCACACTTGCATTAAACTCTAGAGTGCTGTGTTTTGAGATTTCCCAAGCCTTTTTCATCGACAAATCAAAACGGTGATAATATGGCAAACGGCCACCATTCAATGTTTCATCATACAAAATACCTAAGCTACCATTTTGCGTCAAATAATCGGCATCAATACTTTCTGTTAAATCAACTTCTTCATAAAAACCTTGCGTTTTCGTGAATGGAAAGCCAGAACCTAAATTCCATCTTGCACTAACTTCCCAGCTCATATCTTTTCCTAGCTTATAGCTCGACAAGAAATTGACGTTGTGTCGGCGGTCGAAGTGTGGGGGATAAACCTGCGTACCATCATTTCTATCTACAAAACTCAAAGAATAAACTACCCATGCAAAAAGGCGTTTGTAGTCATATTTCAACAAGGCATCAACACCATAAGCACGACCACGTTCTACGATATAATTTGGGTCTGACGGAAACAATTTATTTCGATTTATATTGATGAGTTGTCCAAAGTTTTTGTAATATGTTTCCAGATTTAAGTCGAAATGCTTGCCCAAATCAAGTTCGACACCTCCAATAGCATGAAAAGATTTTTGCAAATTGTCGGCTACATCTTCCCCTTCAATATCTTCTAAGGTTTCATCTGGCCCTGAAAGAAAGCCAGTAAATAGATTGACAACATCTCGGTCAGATTTTGTGCTGATAAAATTTTGTGTATAAAGTCCTGTCGAAAATTTGAAACGTAAGGTATTGGTTGCATTAATTTTTAAACCCAAACGAGGCTCAAAAGTGAAAGTTGGCAAAGAAGCATAATAATTGACACGCACACTAGGTTCAAACAATATTTTTTGATCTGCTAACTCAGAACGATATTTGAAAAAACCGCCCATTTCGGTCGTATATTGGTCTTGATTAATAACAAATTTTGGCGTTTGATTTTCAAAACTAAACTGCGTCGAAAAACCGCTTACATCTATACCATATTTGATATCGCCTTTTGGCAAAAAGTAAGTAAATCTCATTCCACCATTAAAACCACCAATAGAACTCGTACGAGGGCGTGATTCGTCACCTTCTTGCAAAAGCATATTGTATTTCGAATAAGAGAAAAAGCCGTCAATAATCATTTTATTTTGGTCTGGCACAATCACGAATGAGCTACCCAAACCCCAAGAATCCCAACCATAAGTAGATTGCCCCTGAAAAGAAGCATCATCGACATAGCGATAGCCCGAAAAGTTGAGCTTACTACCACTTTCAGTATTCAAAGACAGCTTTCCATACAAATCGGTAAATGAATAAGGCAAGCCAGCACTATCAACATAAGAGTAAAAAATAGGTGATGTTTTGTCTAAATAAGAACTTTTTGCTGTAACAAGATACGAAGCAGTTGTTCCAGAGCCATCTTCACGCAATTTTACGATAGGGCCTTCCAAAATGGCTTTCGCTAAAAAAGTGTTGGCGGCTACTTTTCCTGTATGTCGTCTTTTATTTCCATCTTTTGTTGAAACATCAATAACAGCAGAAATACGACCGCTATATGTTGCATTAAAACCTCCTGTTACAACCTCTACATTCTTGATAAGGTCTGTCTCAAAAACAGAAAATAAACCAATAGAGTGAAACGGATTGTAAATTGTCATACCATCAAGCAATACTTTTGTTTGTATTTGCGAGCCTCCTCGAATATACAATTGTCCACCTTGGTCTCCTGTAAAAACAACTCCTGGCAACACTTGCAAATATTGAGCTAAATCAGGTTCGCCACCAATAGCAGGAATTTTTCCCATTTGTTTTGGCGTAATTTTAATAGTCGAAATTCGCACTTCTGACTGCTTTTCCGCTTTTTCGCTAGTGATAACCAACTCGTCTAGCTCAATGCTCAATTCGGACAAAAACAGTTTTTGGTTCATAATTTCACCACCTTTCATATCTATGTTTATCCTTGTTGTGTCATAGCCAACATAGGTACACATCAACACATAAGAGCCTTCAGGCACTCGGCTGATAGAGTATAAACCATTGATGTCGGTAGCTCCGCCATAACTTGTGCCTTCAAGATATACATTGGTAAAAATGATAGGTTCGCCAGACTCTTTGTCGTAAACAAAGCCCCTTACATCGCCTGTTTTGCTTTGTTGAGCAAAGTTATTTTTAGGCAATAGTATTGCAGTAAGGCAAAAAATAAAAAAAAGTAGAACTAAGTTTTTCATGTAATAAGTTTTTTTGAATAAAAAAGGTGTATGCAGCCAAAAATGCAAAGGTTAATTTTAGTATTTTCTGTTTTTGCACCAGAAAAACAGAAGCGTAAAGTACGATTTTTCTTTTCAAAAGTAGCAAAAAATAACCTTACTTAACATTTTTTTTTGAGCTTTTTAGTATCTTTTGTTCTTTTTAGAAAACCTCATACATTTAGTGATATATCAAAATTAGTTTTTACCTTAGCGTTCTTTCATTAAAACCATTTACGTTGTGGCAACTTTGGCTAAAAAAGTCCACATCTAAACAATTACCTTTCATTTTTAGCCACAAAAACAAAAAAATGTCATATATCAATATCAGAGAAGAAGAGTTAAAAAATAAAATAGCACAACACTATTTTAGCGATTTTGATTGTACTAAAATGATAGGCAATATTGATTTTTGCGTTCAGTTTCCTATACGCAACCCAAGACAAAAACAACTGTATGAAATAGATTTTTTGCTTTGGGCAGAAGCCAAAAAAGGAAAGTCTGAAATTTTAAGTTCTATTGTTCAACTTATTTTGACTATCGGAAAAGCACGAACTTTTGCCAGACATCTGCCTCCTCCATTTCTTGCTGCTTTCGATGCCGAAAAAATAGCTTTTATTCCTTACAATGATATTCAAGAAATTTTTTATCAAAATGATTTCAATTGGAATATTACGCCCTCTAATCACAAAACGAGAGAGTTTAAGCAAACTTATGAAAAGGTAAAAAATACGATGCAGCAAAAATCTTTGCTTTTCTCTTTTGGCAAAGATGATAAGGAACTAAATGAGTTTATAAAAAACAATTTTGTTGCAGGCAAATCTGGCACTTCTAAAATACGAATTGACAAAAACAATTTCATAACAATTTACAATAAATGGCTAAATACTGTAAAACCTACCATTGCTATTAATTGGGAAGCTGCAAAGAAAAAAAATCTTATTGATGGCGATTTTTATCTGGCCGATTTACTTTCTAAAGAAAATGAAACTCTAAAAAGTAAGCTTTATGTATTACTAAAAACACATTATTATGAACTAGATAGAACAATTGATGAAGTAGGGTTATTTGGTTCTAAGAAAACATCATTTAGAGATAAACAAAAGGCACATACGCAATTTTGGAACAAATATGAGCGGCCACCTAAAACAGAATATTGGGATTATATCGTAAAAAGGCGTGATTTGCTCGTGCCTCAAGATGTGAGAGAGCGAAAAGGTAGCTTTTTTACGCCGCAAATTTGGGTGGAACTTTCGCAAAAATATTTGGCTGATACGTTAGGCGACAATTGGCAAGATGAATATTATATTTGGGATTGTGCGGCAGGCACAGGAAATTTGTTATCTGGCTTAACAAATAAATTCCATATTTGGGCTTCTACCTTAGACAGACAAGATGTAGATGTGATGAAAGACCGTGTAAAAAATGGTGCAAATTTGTTAGAAACGAATGTCTTTCAGTTCGATTTTTTGAACGATGATTTCAGTCAATTGCCCAAAGGTTTGCAAGATATTATCAATGACGAGGAAAAAAGGAAAAAATTAATTATTTATATCAATCCGCCTTATGCAGAAGTTTCGAGCAAGGCTATTAAAGGAAAAGTAGGCGTTAATCAAACCAAAATACATGAAAAATACAGCACTATTTTGGGTACTGCTGGACGTGAATTATATGCTCAATTTCTAATAAGAATTTACGCCGAAATTTCAGATTGCACAATTGCAGAGTTTTCGACATTAAAAACCCTACAAGGCTCGGCATTTGAAAAATTTAGACTTTTTTTTAAAGCAAAATTAAAAACTTGCTTTGTCGTGCCAGCCAATACTTTTGATAATGTTAAAGGCCGTTTTCCGATAGGATTTAAAGTTTGGGATACAAAAATAAAAGACAATTTCATTAAAATTGAAGCTGATATTTTCAATAAAAAAGGAGAACAAAAAGGCAACAAAATTTTTTATTCATACAGCAAAAAAGAATACATAAACAGTTGGATTTCAACATATAAAACAAGTGCCGATAATGCTATTGGCTTCATGGATGGCATCAATGGAAATGATTTTCAGCATAATAATATCGTTTATATTCTCAATAAAAAAGAACAAGTTCCTAATCCTCGTGGCATTTGGATAACTAAAGACAATTTAATTCCTGTTTCTATATACTTGGCAGTTCGCAAGTGTCTTCCTACAACTTGGCTCAATGACCGTGACCAATTTTTGCATCCAAATGAAAAGTGGCAAACAGATATTGAATTTCAAAATGATTGTTTGGCTTATACGCTTTTCAAAAATAAAATTCAATCTGAATATAGCACAAATCATTGGATTCCTTTTACAGAATACGAGGTAGATGCTAAAAGTAAATTTGAAAGCAATTTTATGGCTCATTTTATGGCTGGAAAAATAAAAAGCGAAAAAAATGGTGCTTTATTTGAAGAAAAAAAACCCAAACAAAAAAAGCCATTAGTGTTTTCTATGGAAGCAAAAGCAGTATTTGAAGCTGGCAGAGCGTTGTGGAAATATTATCATGCACAGCCGAGCTATACTGCCGACAATTTGTTGTATGAGTATTATGGTAAGCCTGCTTATAATGCGAATGCTTCGTTATACGATATTCGGTCTCATTTTCAGGGCAAAAATGCTAGAGGCAGAATGAATAGCAAGAGCGATGACGAAAAATATATGCAGCTTATCGCAAAATTGAGAGAAAAGTTGGGGCTTTTGGCAAATAAAATAGCAGAAAAAGTGTTTGAATATCGCTTTTTGAAGTCGTAACAAAAATTTACTTGCTTTATGAATCATAGAAACCATTAAGAAATTAAGAATAATTGAGGTTTTACTCTTTCTTAATTCCTTAATGGTTTCTTTCTATTTCATATAAAAATTGAAAGCCGATATAAAACGAGTTTTTGGGTTTCGAAAAGCTATTTTCGCTTTGAAATAGCAATTAGTTTTTAAGGCTTTTTTTTATCAAAAGTTTAAACATACTATTTTTTTTAGGCTAAGAAAACCAATATTTTCTATTTTTATGGCCTTTTGAACTGAAAAATAGTATGTTTCCTCTATCAAAAAAGTTTTCTTTTGTTAAACTGAGAATAGCTAGTTTCGAAAAGCTATTATTAAAAAAAAGTTACATTCGTTTTATTTACTCTAACAACTCTCCTTTTCCTTGTCTAATAATTTCCCAATCCGATTTTGTGCAATCGACTACGGTAGAAGGTTCATTGTCGCCAAAGCCGCCATCAATAACCATATCGACAAGCTTGTAATATTTTTCGTAAATCAATTCTGGGTCTGTCATATATTCCAAAATTTCGTCATCATGTTTGAGCGAAGTTGTCAAAATTGGGCGACCCAACGCTTCCACAATAGCACGAGGAATATTATTGTCAGGCACACGCACACCTATCGTTTTTTTCGACGATTTGAAAAGTTTAGGCACTGTGTTATTTCCTTTTAAAATAAAGGTAAATGGGCCTGGTAAATTGCGTGACATCAATTTATATATAGACTTGTCAAACTGCATAGTATAATCTGATAAATGACTCAAATCATAGCAAACAAAAGATAAATTTACTTTTTTAGGTTTTACGCCTTTAAGCTGGCAAATTCGTTCTACTGCTTTTGCATTAAAAATATCACAGCCTATGCCATAAACAGTATCTGTTGGGTAAATCACTATACCTCCATCTTCCAAACATTTCACTACCTGCTTTATTTTTCTTTCATCAGGATTGTCTTGATTGATTTCTATTAACATGATTTTTTTTTTAAAGGTTTAATACGTTTGTTGTTTTCATCGCTACTCCTTTCGGAAAAGCATATACAAGTTTAGTGATTTTTAATGATAAAAGGTAGCTTTTAAGCATTTTTTTATCTTTCTGTTCAAATATTTTAACAATATTTCATTTATTCAAGCAAGGTAAATTGTTTTCTTTCGCAAATTTCACAAAATAAACTTTGTATTTTTGCACTTTTTTCGGCATATTAATGTTTATAAAATTAATTAAGCTGGTGCAATTTGGTATTTTTTTTGTGGCTAAAATTTGCGAAAGCTGTCTAAAAAGTTCACAAAACCAACTTATTAATCATATATTTGCAAATCAATAACTGTTAAATTATTAAGTATCAAATACTAGCCAACTTGTGTTAATGTTTTGAATTTTAATGTGTTAGCTTTCAAAATTAGTAGAATAAATTTGTTCGATTACTTTTTTAGCAATTTTAGTTAAAAAATGTTTTTTTTTCGTTTCAACATTCTTTATGTTGTATCCTTTCAATCAAAAAAAGTCTAAATATTTAAGAACATTATAGTAATTTTTTGCTAAAAAACACCTATTTCCACTTTTCGAAGCTAATATGCTCAATGCGTTAATCAACCAAACAGGCCATCTTAATTTAGTACTTGACACTTAGCAAGACAATCATACTTTCAGAAAAAATAAAATATGAAAAAAATAAAATTCTTCACCTTATTATCTACTTTTCTTTTTGCCTTAATCTGTACAAATCAGCAGAGTATAGCTCAAACAAATATCAATGATACAGCTCCAAACATTAAGCTGCCAGACGAAAACAAGCAAGACCAACTTTTATCGGCACAAAAAGGCAAGTTTGTATTGTTGTATTTTTGGGTGTCTTGGGATCCAAATTCTCGCATCAACAATCCAAACTTGTCGGTTATCCGAAACAAATATAAAGATGTCGTTTTTAGCGGTGGCGAAAAAGGTTTTGAGGTATTTAGTGTGTCACTTGATAGCGATAGAGATGAGTGGTTGGCGGCTTTGCGAAAAGACAAAATGCAAGGAATTGCGGTAAATGATGCTTACTCAAAATATGCAGGAGTTTATAAAATTACAAATATTACTACCTCTCTCCTACTTGATGGCAATGGAAAAATTGTGGGCAAAGATTTGAATATGTCGACTTTAGATAAAACTTTAGCTGGCTCTGCAACCAATCAAGTTATTGTGAAAACAACCACAACTACTCAGCCTACACCTACACCAACTGCCAACAAAACAGCAGCTATAACTTATAATACAACAGGAAAAGTAGCTACTAAAGGACAAAAGTATCGCATTCAACTTGGTGCATATCGCAACCTAAATTTAAGCCAATTTTCTAATGTTACGCAGTATGGCAATATTATTAGTGAGCCAACTAAAAGTGGTGTAAAACGAATTTTATTGGGAGAATATGCTTCTCCAGAGCAAGCCGTTTTAACTTTAAACAAAATTAAAACAAGTGGCTATCCAGATGCTTTTGTGACTATTTACAAAAATGATGCAAGAGATAGAGTTATGAGTAAAGCAGAGGTTTTGGCAGTTAATGAATACTTGAATACAGCTTCGCAAAACGATGTTCAATATGCAAATGTAACACCTGCTACTACAACGCAAAAAACAACGACTACAAAAACGACTCAGCAACAGAACAATGGCAGCATAGCTACAACTATCGCACCTAGCACTACTACTACCAAAACAACTACTAGAGTGGTAGATGCTCCTACACAAATTTCTGTTTTTGAAACAACACGAACAACAAGCCCTAACAATAGCACTTATTATGACCAAATTGCAACGCAACAAGGTTCTAATACATCACAGGCAATCGCAACAACAGTAAATAAACCGACAACGCAAACAACAAACTCAAATGCGAATATGCCAGCAGGAGCGAGTATCAGCAAGAACTATACTAGAAAAGAAATGCAATCGCCTTCTTATGCTTCTCACCCTGCAAACAATAGTCATACAACGACAACAACGCAAACACAAAAACCTTATAGTCAGCAATCTCAAACGCAACCGACTTATACTCAGCAGCCAACTTATACTCAGCAACCGACTTATACTCAGCAGCCAACATATAATCAAACGCAACCAACTTATACTCAGCAGCCAACGTATAATCAAACGCAACCGACTTATACTCAGCAGCCAACGTATAATCAAACGCAAACTATGCCAACTTCAAATTATGGTGGTGGTTACAATACTACTGTTCCACAAAGTAATCAACAAACATACAATGGTGGCAGTAGTAGTGGTTCGTCAGACTTAGTTCGAAAACAACAAGAAGCTGCTGACCAAACATTAGATAAAGCTTTAAACGAGTATTTAGATACTTATGAAAATAAAGAAACCTCTAATGAAAAAAAATCGGAAGAACCAGAGAAAACCCAAAAGAAGAAACAAAGTTTTTGGAAACGTCTTATAGGTAAAAAATAGAAGTTTTAAAGGAATAAATATTTTATCAAAAAGTCAGATACTACAAAAGTGTCTGACTTTTTTTTATATTGTTGCAAAAATTTGACATTCAATCATACCAAACCTTATTTGTAATAAGTAGCTACACAAAAATAATGTGATATAGTTGTTTATTTTCTTTATGTGGCTAAACGCAATATTTTACCTAAGAATTGGTATAACTCTCTTTTTCACAAAACGCAATACCTCACAAATGAAAGCAAATTTACTTGGCCTTTGTATAGGCCTCTTGCTATGTTTATGTGCTACGGCACAACAAAAAACGCAACAAATCAATCCTAAAGATGTTACTATTATTCGAGATAGCTGGGGTGTGCCTCATATTTATGGCAAAACTGATGCTGATGCTGCTTATGGTTTGGCTTGGGCTCATGCCGAAGATGACTTCATTAGTATGCAAGTTTCGTTCAATACTATCAAAGGCCGTTCTTCCGAATTGACAGGAAAAGATGGTGCAATTATGGATATTCTTGTAGCTCTTATCAATGCCAATGACCCAATTGATGAAGCTACTTTAGCAACTGCTCTGTCGCCAGAATTCAACAAAGTTTTAAGTGGTTTTGTGCAAGGTATCAATGATTATGCTGCTACACACAAAAAAGAAATACAACTCAAAGGTGTTTTTCCAATTAGCAAAATTGATATTATAAAAGGTTATCGCATGGCACAAACCGTTACTTCAAATGCTGTGTTTGGCTTGGCTCGCATTTTTCAAAACAAACTGCCCAATATTACTTTTCCGAATGGCTCAAATGCTTTTGCTTTTCAGCGAAAAAGAATGGCCGATGACAAAACGCTTTTAGTTTCCAATACACATCAACCGCTTGAAGGTATTTTCGGCTGGTACGAAGCTCATGTTTGCAGCGATGAAGGTTGGAACATGTTGGGAGCGACATTTTCGACAGGCGTTAGCCTTTTTGTTGGCACAAATGAAAACTTAGGCTGGACACACACGACAAACTACCCAGATTGTCACGATATTTATCAGCTTAGAATGCACGAAGAAAAAGATTTACATTATTATTTTGATGGTGAACTCAAAAAGTTAGAGCCTTTCAAAGTAAAACTGAAAGTGAAAGTTGGCTTTTTGAAAGTGCCTGTTTCTCGTACTTTCTACAAAAGTGAATACGGCATTACGATAAAAAATGACAATGGTTTTTATGCTATTCGTTTTCCTGCTGCGATGAATTTGCAAGCTGCCGAACAATGGTTTTTGCTCAATAAAGCCAAAGATTTTGAGGAGTTTAAAGAAATTTTAGAGATGCAAGCTTTTGTGTCGCAAACTATCACTTATGCCGACAAGGAAGACAATATTTACTTTTTGTCGAATGGCCAATTTCCTAAGCGAAATCCCGAATTTGATTGGAAAGGCGTGTTGCGTGGCGATACTTCTGCTACGCTTTGGACGGCTGGCGACTATATGCCGC
This sequence comes from Chitinophagales bacterium, assembly GCA_049613665.1. Lineage (GTDB taxonomy): Bacteria > Bacteroidota > Bacteroidia > Chitinophagales > UBA2359 > JBMZCV01. Next base: position 63,011 of record JBMZCV010000003.1, read on the forward strand.
TTGATAGCTTGCCACAACTTACTAATCCAAAATCTGGCTATCTCTACAATGCCAACAATACTCCATTTTCGGCTACTGCACCAGAAGAAGACCTAAAGCCTCAAGATTTTGACAAAACAATTGGCTTTTTGGAAGTAGAAACAAATCGCAGTTTGCGTATTCGTGAGTTGTTTGCCGCTTTTGATTCCATTATTACTTACGATGAAATAAAAACCTTGAAATATGACCAACAATATAATAGCGAAACTTTTTATACCAATACTTTGAGCAATCTCGATTTGATGATGAGTTTGAGTGTCGAAAAATATCCAGATTTAGCAGATGTTTTAGAAATTGCTAAAAAATGGAATCGACAAACAACCGTAGAAAACAAACATGCTGCCATTTTTGCGATTGCCGTAGTTCATATCATGAAATATGTGGGACAGGAGATGTTGGTGGCACAAACCAATGTCATTCCAGAAGTTGTATATGCCGATGCGTTGCGAAAGTCGAAAGCACATTTGCTCAAACATTTTGGCAGTATAGAAGTAGAATTGGGCAAGGTGCAATATCATATTCGTGGCAAAAAGATGTTGCCGATTGGTGGAATGCCCGAAAATTTAGCTCCTTCTTTTATTACCAAACACAAGAAAGGAACGTTTAGATGTGAAGCTGGCGAGTCTTATATTATGTTGGCGAAATATGACGAAAATGGCGTAACCGAAATTGAAACCGTACATCCTTATGGTGCTTCAAATCACCCAGAAAGTCCACACTACGATGACCAAATGGATATGTATGTGTCGCAAAAACTCAAAAAAATGACTTTGGATAAAGAAGAGATTATGAAAAATGCTGTACGCACTTATCATCCTATGGACGATGTGAAAAAGTAATTTTCTTTCGTTTTTCGGCTTTTTCTAAAAATAAAAACAGCTACTTCGCAAAGTTAACATTTGTGAAGTAGCTGTTTGTTTTTCATGTTTCAATTTTATATTTTTATTCTTCTAAAATCCATTTTTCATACTCGTGTTTTACGGTATGTGTAAAAAAATTGACACCTATATCGAGTGTTACACTTTCGCCAGATTCGGCTGTAAAACGAAAATAACGGCCATCTGTTTCGCCACGTTTTACGACTTGCCATTTGCTGTTGATGTTCATGTTTTCTTTCACAGGTTGCAGTTGCATTCTGCTACTGTTACAAACACGACGAGCAGGACATCTAAATTTATATAACATTCTAGGCGAAAAACTTGCATCAGTTATTTCTTCGGCAGTGATAAGATAGTACCAAAGAAGAAAACTAGCAGGATTTTGAAATCCCTTTTTATTTACATTTGTAGTCTCTTGAGTAGCTGTATATTGCTCTTCTATCCTTTCAAAATTATTAAAACCTCTTCTTTGTTGCTCCATTGTTTTGTTTGTTTGAAAAGGCTTAAAATCTAACTCTTCAATTAATTTTGAGAAAATAAGATTTAATTTACGCAAATTTTCGTTGTATTCATGTCTTTGAGTGGAGACCCAACCATCAAAAATTCCATTTGAGTAAAAAGAAAAACTTGCATTTTGATAGCCACAAACAGGCGGTTTATAATCTTTGGCAGGAACATTTTTAATGTCTATTTTGCGATACAAATTTAATATTTTTGCGAATATATTGTCATCAACAACACTTTCATACATATCAATAGACTCACAATGAGTTTGGTGTTTTTTTGTAAATATTACTTTTTTATCATAGCTCAACATGATAGTTTGAGCAGGTTTGGGAAAGCCTCTAAATACAGATACATAACTATAAATTATTTTATCAAATTTTGTTTGTGTCTTATTTTCAATCGTATTTGTGGAAGCTGCCGAACTAGAATTAATTGCAAAAAGTCCCATCAACATCAGTAAAATTATTCTCAACATAATTTTATATTTTTAATTAAAAAATGATACATTCTTGTTAAGACATTGTCAAACAAAATAAGTTTATTTCTTTCTAACATAAAAAAAGGCTCAATATGCAAAAAAAATTACACATCAAGCCTTTCAAAAAAAATTCAAAAATCGCTTTTCTATTCCAAAGTAACCGTCAAATTATCTGGGCGATAGCGTCCCAAAATTCGGCCGCCAGCATTTGGAGCTTCCGAAATCGTAGGCAAAAAACGACGGTCAAACCACATATCGCCTTCTCCAACAGGCATATTTTCTAATTTATTTTTCGCCAAAATAATACTTGTAGCACCTGTTACTGTTTGCGTAAATGTTTGAGCATCAAATTCACTATCGCCATTCATCACTAAAATAACATCTTCATTATAGCCTAAAGAATCACCTTGCCAAAACATTTCAAAACTGCTATCACGAGAAATACTCGTCAAATCGGCAGGATAATCAATGCTTTTGAATGAAATTGTATTTTCAAAAACATTGCCCTCAAGGTCTGTCCAAACAAAAGTACCTTCATCTACCAAACCTGCATATTCTCTTTTATACATCAACAAATTTGTTATCGGTTCAGTCGTTTTTATCAATACATCGCCATTGAAAGAAACTTCGCTACCTTCCGACAATTCGAGCGGCGTACCTGTGATTCCTGTGCCAAAATGAAAGGTAGCGTGTGCTGTCGTAATGTCTTCGTTGGCATTATAAAACACTTCGTAATTCGTAAAAATACGGTCTTGGTCAACTGACTCAGATGGTTCAGCTTCAAGGCAAGATATTAGGCTAGAAGCTATAACAAATAAAAGGCTTAAAATAAGGATTGTTTGCTTTTGCATAGCAATTTGTGTTTTTAATTATTGATTTGTAATTGTAGAAATAATAGTATGATAACTTTTTTGGACTTTTTTTCGTTTGAAAAGTTTAAACTTTTAACTCAAAAACATTGAAACTAAACTGTTTACTTTTTGTTATCGAACACCTATAATGAATTGTTAGTTTCTTTATTTCATAAAAAAATAGCTTATTGAGTGTTTATTTATCACTCAATAAGCTATTCTTTTTTAACGAAAAAAGCTAAAAATTAAGCTCCCAACAATTCTGCTAATTTAGCTTCTAAAGCCGCACCACGCAAGTTTTTCGCTACGATTTTTCCATCTTTACCAATCAAAAATGTTTGAGGAATAGAAGAAACGCCATACAAACCTGCCGCAGAAGAACGCCATCCAGCTAAGTCACTCACATGGTTTTCCCAAACCAAACCATCTTGCTCAATAGCTTTTACCCATTTGTCTTTCGTTTTGTCCAATGAAACGCTATATACATCAAAGCCTTTTGCTTTATATTTTTCGTAAGCTTTCACTACATTCGGATTTTCTTTGCGACAAGGACGACACCAAGAAGCCCAAAAATCAATCAATACTACTTTACCTTTCAAGTCTTCCAACGCAATATCTTTTCCGTCTGGAGAAGCTAATTTGATAGAAGGAGCAGGCGCACCAACCTTAGTTTTCGTAACGCCAGCATTTTTAGCTACATATTGCATAAACTCTTTCGTCATTGGTGAGTTTGGCATTTCTGCTTGCAATTTTTTAGAGAAGTTTTGGAACAACTCAAAGTGGTCTGTGATTTTCAAATTCGTGATTGCCATATATCCCAACAAAGGACTATTGGTCGTCTCTACATAATTTTTGATATATTTCTCACGCTCTTGCGGATTTGGCGTTGTTTGAATAGTCGTCAAAAGTGTTTTAAGTTCTGCTGATTCTGCCGAACCTTCTACTGTATATTCACGAGGATTTTTAGCATCAAGTGACACTTTCATTTTTTCGTTGTCCAACACCAACATCACACTCGTGCGGCCATTACCCAAACGCAATCTACCCAAAGATTTGTCGCCAACTTTGCCTTTCATTTTGAAACTGCCGTCAGCAGCTACATCAGCCGTATCAATCACATTGACTTTTTTGCTACCGATTTGGTCTAAGAAAATTTTGGCATCTGCATTCGCATTGCTTACTGTACCTTCAATAACATATCCATCAAAATTTGCGTCATTTTCGCGACAACCGATGAATACTGCGGCTACGAAAGCCAAAAGTATAAACTTTTTCATTATTTCTATTTTTTACTTAATATGAAGAATCGTAAATAAAATGAACAATTAAAAAATCTAACACACTACATATTAATGCGTTAGCAACTGTCCGAGTTTTTATTAATTAGTGCTTGGCACTAAGTTTAATATTTAACATTTTATTAGTTAGTTTGGGGTCTAATTTTGTTTTAGACATTCGCATAATCTGTCCCATAAAAAAGCCTGCCAAACCTTTTTTTCCTTTGCGATAAGCTTTCACCTTATCTGGAAATTTTGCCATCACATCATCAATCAATTGCTCAATCAAAGCATCATCAGACTCTGTAATCAGCTTTAGTTTTTCAGCTAACTTTGCTGGTTTTTCTGTCGGGTTTTCTACTAAAACAGGGAATAATTCTTGTGCTGCCAAAGAAAAGTTGACTTTTCCACTTTGCACCAATTCCACTAATTCGGCTAGTGTTTTGGGCGAAATAGCAAAATCTGCAATATTTACATGGCTTTTATTTAAAAAAGATTTTACTGGAACAGTCAGCCAATTGGCCGCCGCTTTATAGTGTTTTGTATATTTTATGGTTTCATTGAAATAGTCGGAAAAAGCCTTTTCATCTGTCAAAACTTTTGCATCATAAGCCGAAAGACCAAGTTTTTTCGTATATTTTTCAACCAATTGTTTCGGCAAAGCTGGTATTTCTGCACGAATTTCATTGATATACTCATCTGTTAAAACAATCGGTTGCAAATCTGGTTCTGGAAAATAACGATAATCATTCGCCATTTCTTTTTCACGCAAAGAAAAAGTCGTGTTTGTATCGGCATCAAAACTGCGTGTTTCTAGCTTCACCTTTTCGCCTTTTTCGAGCAATCGAATTTGTCGTTTTGCCTCGTACTCAATGGCTAGTTTCACATTTTTTAGCGAGTTCATATTTTTCACTTCTGCACGCTGGCCTAAGCGAGTTTCGCCTTTCAATCGTACTGAAACATTGGCATCGCAACGCAAACTGCCTTCTTCCATATTGCCATCGCAAACGCCCAAATACTGCACCAATTGACGAATTTGTGCCAAATATTCGTAAGCCTCATCACTCGTCCGAAAATCTGGTTCTGTCACAATTTCGATAAGCGGCACGCCTGCTCTATTCAAATCTATGAGAGAAAAATATGGGTCTTGGTCGTGTGTGCTTTTCCCTGCATCTTCTTCGAGATGAATGCGATTGATACGTATTTTTGTCGTTTTATCGCCTACTGTTACATCTAAAAAGCCATCGTAACATATTGGTTTTGCATCTTGGGTTGTTTGAAAACCTTTTGGCAAATCGGCATAAAAATAGTTTTTTCTATCGAAATACTGGTGTTTTTGTATCTTGCAATTGGTCGCCAAACCCATTTTTATGGCAAAATCAACTACTTTTTCGTTCAAAACAGGCAAAACTCCTGGGTGTCCGAGTGTGATAAAACTCACTTGCGTATTTGGCGAAGCCCCAAAAGCTGTTGCATCTGGAGCGAAAATTTTACTATTTGTGCTAAGTTGTGCGTGTGTTTCTAAGCCAACGACAACTTCATATTTATCATAAATTGAAGGCATAATTTTTGTTTTTTTCATCCGAAAAGGATATAACATATTGTAGAGACAAGGCATGCCTTGTCTCTACATAACAATAATGTTTTATTCCACTATTTCAAATTCAACAGCATTTAATTTTAGTTCTTTATGCTGATAATTTTTAGCATATACATCAACAAAATAAACTTTATCTTTGGGTTTTATTTCTCGCAGTAAAGCTACGGCTTCTTCATTAAACGTTGTACCTACATTCCAATGTGTACCTATTAGCTTTTCGCCTCGCATCAAAAGAATGCGATATTTGGTAACTTTATGCACAACATCAACAGGGAAATATTTAAGCCGTGCTACTACTCCCATTTGCGCTTTCATTTCACCTACTTTCATAGTCCCTCTATTTTTTCCTCCAACTTCGGTTGTTGGTAGAGGTACTTCTTTTACATAAAAGCGTTTTTTTGCAAGAAAAACAGTATCTTTCTCTATGATTTTAAAAATAGAAATATCTGTTTGACGCTGCTCATTAGCAATAATACGATAATTACATTTACTTTTTGTTATAGTGCCATTATTGCTTGTTAGATAAATAGCTTCACAATCGTTTTCTTCATTTTTTATCGTAAAAGAAATAGGGAAGTTTTGATATAAATAGTTATTGTCTGATATTTTATCAAAAATAATCGTCTCTTTTTGAGCATAAGCATTTATTGCAAAATAAAAAAAGCAAATAGCGAATTGAACAATTGTTTTTTTCATGCAAAAGTTTATTTCTAGGTTTTGAAAAAAATCATTTTATTCCACTATTTCAAATTCAAGGGCATTTAATTTCACTTCTTCACCATGAGGATATTTGGTATAAATATCGACAAAATATACCTTATCCTTTGGTTTTGTTTTTTGTACTAAAGCTGTTGTTTCTTTATCAAATTTTGCACCTATATTTAAATGCGTTCCTATTACGTTTTCGTCTCGCATTACCAAAATACGATATTTAGTAACATGATATTTTTGACAACTAATAATATAATAATATTTATTATTAGGCAAAACTCCTAATTGTGCTTGTAAATCTTTTTTACGAATTTTTCCTTCATATTTGCCGCCAACTTCTGCTATTAGCAAAGGTGCTTTTTTTACATTAAAGCTTCTTTTTTCAAGCAATATCGTATCTTTTTCTACAATTTTGAAAATACAAACTTCTGTTTTATGTAATTTATTGGGAACTAAAAGATAGTTACATCTGTCTTTTTTTACAGTTCCATTATTAGTTGTCAAATAAAATGCTTCACAGTGATTTTTTTTATTTTTTAGAACAAAAGAGTTATAGGCATTTTGGTATAAATCATTATCTACTAACCTTTTCTCAAAAACAATAGCTTCTTCTTGAGCATAGCCGTTTATCACAAAACAAAAAAGTAATATGCTTATTTTTACAAAAATTATTTTCATATAAAAGATGTTTTATGCAAAAATAAAACAATTATACTTTTTTCGCTGTTAAATATTGTTAAGCTTTATTATTTAACTTTTTTGTTTTAAAATAAGCATTCAATAGTTTGGACGTTTTTTTATACTTCAATAGGACTTATTCATAAAATTTTAAATGAACAATAATAAGAAAATAAGGTGGTAGGCATTTTTAAAATGCCTGCCACCACATACTTTTTAAAATAGTAACATTTAAATAAAATAGCAACTCTAGGTGGCAGGCACTTCTAAAGTGCCTACTACCTTTTTTGTATTACTTAATGCTCTAGCAATTAGTTGCTTATTTTTTGGCTAAAAAAAATCTTACAAGCTTTCAGCCAATACTTTTGCCTCGTGAATAGCCTTGTCAATGCCTTGTGCATTTCGACCGCCTGCTGACGCATAAAAAGCTTGGCCACCGCCGCCGCCTTGAATATTTTTTGCCAAAGTCCGAATAAGTTTTCCTGCATTCAGGTTTTTGCTTTTCACTAACTCATCATCAAACATCAAAGTCAAATGTGCTTTTCCAGCTATTTTCGCTCCCAAAATCAAAAACAAATTTGGCACTTCATTTCGCAAATCGTAAGCTATTTTTTTAACCATATCAGCCGTACTCACTTCTACTTGCTTGCCGATAAATTGAATGCCATTGATAGTTTCCACTTGCGTTTTCAAATCATTTTTGATAACGCCAGCTTTTTCCATCTGCATACGCTCAATTTCTCGTTTCAAAGCCGTATTTTCATCTACTAGATTTTCTACGGTTTTCGACAAGTTTTTCGGCTTTTTGAACATTCTATTCAAATTATTCAAATGCACAAATTCCTTGCTAATCAGCTCGTAAGCCGTCGTGCCTGTTACCGCTTCTATACGTCTCACGCCAGCCGCTACTGAAGTTTCAAGCGTCAGTTTGCAAAAGCCAATTTCGCCTGTCGCAGCTACATGAGTGCCACCGCAAAGCTCCACCGAATAGTTTTTATCAAACACAATCACACGCACAAAGTCGCCATACTTTTCGCCAAACAAAGCCATCGCTCCCATCGCTTTCGCTTTTTCTATCGGCACATTTCGCAACTCTTCCAAAGCTATATTTGCTCGTATTTTTTCGTTCACGATTTTTTCTACGCTTCGCAAATTTTCTTCTGTCACTTTTTCAAAATGCGAAAAGTCAAAACGCAAATAGTCTGCATTTACTAAAGAACCTTTTTGATGAACATGATTGCCCAAAACCTCTTGCAAAGCTGCATGAATTAAATGCGTTGCTGTGTGATTGTTTGTCGTGCTACCTCGCTTAGTTGCATTTACCACCGCTTGACAAGGCAAAGTAATATCTTTTGGCAATTTCTTAGTATAATGTACAATTAAGTTGTTTTCCTTTTTTGTATCTGTAATACTAATTTTTTCATCGCCAAATTGCAAATATCCGACATCGCCAACTTGGCCACCACTTTCTGCATAGAAAGGTGTTTGGTCTAAAACAATTTGATAAAAAGATTTCTTTTTTTGTTTTACTTCTCGATACTTAACTACTTGAGAATCAGTCGTTAGCGTGTCGTAACCTACAAAGATACTTTCACTATTATTTGACAAAATTGCCCAATCGCCAGTATCTACTTTTGTAGCTGCTCTAGCACGTTCTTTTTGTGCTTGCATCGCTTTTTCAAAACCAGCTTCATCAATTTCCAAACCTTTTTCACTCGCAATCAAACGAGTTAAATCAATCGGAAAACCGAAAGTATCATAGAGTTCAAAAGCTGCATTACCATCAATAACAGTTTGCTCATTTTTACTCATTTTACCTTCAATTTGCTTAAAACGCTTCAAACCCATTTCTAGCGTTCGCAAAAAAGATACCTCTTCTTGCTCAATTACTTTTTTAACAAAAGCTTGGTTTTCTACTAAATCTGGATAAAAATCTGCAAATTGACCAACTAAAGTCTCCAATAATTGATTGATAATTGGCTGTTTGTAATTCAAATAGCTATAAGCATATCGCACCGCACGACGCAAAATTCGTCTGATAACATAGCCAGCACCTGTATTTGAAGGCAGTTGTCCATCGTGAATCGTAAACGCAATCGCTCGAAGATGGTCTGAAATCACACGAATAGCAATGTCTGTTTTTTCGCTTTCGCCATATTTTACGCCTGTTATTTCACTCACTTTGTTAATCAAAGGCATGAAAACATCGGTGTCATAATTCGATTGTTTGTTTTGCAAAGCCATCGCCAAACGCTCAAATCCCATTCCTGTATCAACGTGCTTTGCAGGCAATAGTTCTAAATCGCCATTTGATTTTCGGTTGTATTGAATAAACACCAAATTCCAAATTTCAACGACTTGCGGATGGTCTTGGTTCACTAAAGTTCTGCCATCAATAGCTGCTCTGTCTTCATCGATTCGCATATCGACATGAATTTCAGAACAAGGGCCGCAAGGGCCAGTATCGCCCATTTCCCAAAAATTATCTTTCTTAGAAGCCAAAATAATTCGGTCGGCAGCAATAAATTTTTTCCATGTTTCAGTTGCTTCACTATCGGCAGCTACGCCATCTTTTTCATCTCCTTCAAAAACCGTCACATACAATTTATCTTTCGGAATTTGATATACTTCTGTCAATAATTCCCAAGCCCATTCAATGGCTTCCGCTTTAAAATAATTTCCAAAAGACCAATTTCCCAACATCTCAAACATCGTATGATGATAAGTATCTACGCCCACTTCTTCCAAATCGTTGTGTTTTCCAGAAACACGAAGGCACTTTTGCGAGTTGGCTATCCGCAAATGTTTAGGTTCTTTATTACCTAAAAAATAATCTTTAAACTGATTCATACCTGCATTTGTAAACATCAGTGTAGGGTCATTTTTCACGACTATCGGAGCCGATTTGCCTACTAGATGTTGCTTGCTATGAAAAAAGTTTAAAAAAGTTTGCCTAATTTTTTTTGACTCCATAAGTTTTTAATCTATTTAACTTTTATTCAATGGAATAATAAATAAAAATATTTAATTATTTGTTTTTATTTCTCTCTAAAGCTATTTTTTTTTCAAAATAAATTTGCTTTTTTTAATCTTGCTAAATTTCATATAAAATCTGCATAAGTAATTGATAATCAGCATTTTATATTACTTTATTTGTAATTTTACTTAAAAGTTTTGTTTTTTTCCTTTCTGCACTTTTAGTATGCAAGTTTATTTGTCAGTTATACAGCATTATATTTTTTCGTAAGCTTTTTTTATTTTTTAAAAACATCTCAATTTCATTTTTTTGCCCTAAAAATGTCAGGCCAAAAATAGCAAAATTATCCCTTTTCACATAATAATATAGTGTATAAGGTTTGTAAATTCTAGTTTCTTTCTTACTTTTGCCTCGCTTTAAGGGTTTTAGAATACTTGCTAAAGTAGCATCAAGCATTTTCTATAAGGCAAAAACAAAATAATATAAAAAATAGTAAGTAGCTATAATTTGTTTTTGTTCAACTAAGTGCCAAGCACTATTTATTATGCACTCTGATTTGTACTAATGTATTGAAAAATCAAGGTGTTAGCCTGCACAAGATGTACCATTAATTTTGATTAGGTACTTACTTAACTTTTGCAAGTGCGAAATTACACATTCTAATCTTATGAAAAAAATAAAATATCGTTATAATACCAGTAGCCTGCGATATGAAAAAATTGAAGAGACTTGGTTTTCGGTTTTTCTTCGCATTTTTGGCTTCTTATGTGCAGCAGTTGTATTTTCTTTTATCATTGTTGCCATAGCTTTCAAATATCTCGATTCGCCTAAAGAAAAGCAACTCAAACGACAACTCGCACAAACAGAATTGAAGTTTGAGCAACTCAATACAAAGTTAGGATTTTATGAAAATGTTTTGGCAGGTTTGCAAACGAGAGATGAGGATATTTATCGCACTGTTTTTGAGGCAGAACCTATTCCAAATAGCATTCGAGAAGCTGGCTTCGGTGGTGGCAATCGCTTCAAACATTTAGAAAATTATTCTAATGGCGAACTACTTGTAGAAACTTCTGAACGTATCGAAAAAATTGGAAAGCAACTATATATTCAGTCTAAATCGTATGACGACATCGTGCAAATGATTCAAGATAAAGAAGATATGTTGGCTTCTATTCCAGCTATTCAACCTGTCGCAAACAAAAACTTAAAACGCATGGCTTCTGGCTATGGTTTGCGGATTCACCCTATTTACAAAACTCGGAAAATGCACTGGGGCTGCGATTTTTCGGCACCGCAAGGCACTGATATTTATGCGACTGGCAAAGGTAAGGTAATTAAAGTGAAAAAAGCGAAACGTGGCTACGGAAATCACATTGTTATCGACCATGGATATAGCTATCAAACTTTGTATGCTCACTTGAAAGATGTCAAAGTACGAAAAGGCCAATGGGTAAATCGTGGCGATATTATTGCGACTGTCGGAAATACTGGAACTTCTACCGCACCACACTTGCACTATGAAGTAAAGAAAAATGGCAAGAAAATTAATCCTATCAACTTTTTCTACAACGACCTTAGCCCAGAGGAATACGAGGAAATTATCAATATCTCGGATAGACATAATCAATCTTTCGACTAAGAACAGCATAAATATCTAAACTAAAAAAAGCGAATAACAGTTCAATTGTTATTCGCTTTTGTTGTAATTGCTACTTAATAATAGCTTAATAATTACAAATTCATAATTATTAACTCTCCTACTTACATTTTCCTTTTTGCCATCTCGTAACACCAGCTTTTTCGGCCATACAAACATTGCCATAAGTTTTGCCATCACAGCCACATACTGGTTTATATTCTTTCGTACAAGGTTTATTTGGCAGAATCTTGCTTTTGTCTATACATTTTGAAGGTACAACTTTTGGGCATTTTCCTTTTTCCCAACTCGTTACGCCAGCTTTTTCGGCCATGCAAGGATTTCCATAAGTTTTGCCATCGCAGCCGCAAATCAACATTCCTTTCTTATTACACGGTTTTTTTGGGTCAATTTTGCTTTCGTCTATGCAATCTTTCGCTGGTTTTGTAGGTTTCACTGGTGCTATTTCAGCTTTTTTGCATTCGCCTTTTTCCCATTTCGTTACGCCTGCTTTTTCGGCCATGCAAGCATTTCCGTAAGTTTTGCCATTGCAACCACATACAGGTTTCAATTCTTTGGTGCAAATTTTCTTGAAATTTATTTTGCTTTCGTCTATGCAATTATCCGTTTCGTTGCTTGTTTTTCCATCTTTTTTGCCTCCACATTCGCCTTCTTTCCACGACATCAAACCGTGCTTATTGGCTTCACATTCATTGCCATAAGTTTTGCCATCGCAGCCACAAACTGGCTTATAAACTTGCATACACATCAAATCTAAGTTGATTTTTCCTTTGTCAATGCAAAGTTTTTCGCTGGCTGGCAATTCTTCTTTTTTATCTTTTGATGTTTCTTTTGCAGCACTATTAACTGTTTTTACAGTTGCTTTTGTTGCGGTTTTTCCGACATTATCTGTGCTGCCACATTTTGAACTCAATAAGACAAATGATAGGCAACATAAGGCCAATAATAAGTAAGTGTTTTTCATGTTTTTTGTATTTTCTATTTTTTTTGAAATAAAAAAAGTATGCTATAAATCCTTGATTATCAGATTATTAGCATACCTATCTTGTATTTTTAGTTGAACTTTAATTTAGCATTTTAAACTAAATAATCTGGTTCTTTGACAATTTGGGTGGTGCGAACATAACATAAGAGAGGAATTACATTCTTCATGTAGTCCCTTTTGGCTAGGTTGTTCATTTTTTTACTTGATAAAAAAAACGAACCAAAAAAAATCAAGACTGTTTAAAAATCTTAACGCCTTTTGGCACAAAAAAAACTAATTTTTAAAAGGTCAATCTTTTTGATTTTCTGACGATAAAAAGAAACATTAACTACTTTTTTGTTATAAGAATGAACACCCAAATTGTCAGAGAACCAATAATCTAATGTAAGTTTTCAAACTTTCCAAATATGAGAAATGACATATTTCTAAAAATACGATAGTCCATAACTTTTTAGATTTGATGATGTTAGCTAAGAAAATATGTCATTTCTTAAAACTTGATAAAGCGGCTAATTTATATAGCACTCTCGCACCTACATTTGCGTCCCAATCTGTATTTTTGGAAAAGCCAGTTTCGCATAAGTCAAAGCCTATAATTTCTCGGCCAGATTTCACTACTTGCTTTATCAAATAAGTGGCTTCGTGAAAACTCAAACCACCTGAAACGGGTGTTCCTGTGTTTGGGCAGAGTTTTGGGTCTAAGCCATCAATGTCGAAACTAATATATAATTTTTGAGGCAATTGCTCAACGATTTTTTCGCACAAGGAATGCCATGTTTCTATTTGTTTTATCTGAACTTGCTCTTTTATCTCATCATCAAAAAATGCTTTAATGCGATTTTCTGACTGCTTAATCACTTCTATTTCGGCATGGCAAATATCCCTAATTCCAACCGAAACTATTTTGGATAACTGTTCAATTTTCAAAGCATTGTGCATGATTGAGGCATGAGATAACTTAAATCCTTCAAAGGCTTCGTGCAAGTCGGCATGAGCATCTATTTGAAGCATACCAAAACTTTCGTGTTTTTCTGCCAAAGCTTCGAGCAAACCTAAAGGAACGCTATGTTCACCACCTAAAACGATGGCTAGTTTGTTGTCATTTAAAATTTTCTGAGCATTTTGCTTTACAAATTCTTTTAACTCAAAATTAACTTTATTTATTGCTTCTAAAATGGCTTTCATTTTTGCATTGTCTTCTACATTTCCGCCATTTTCTAAAAAATCAATATATCGTTTTGCTTGCTGCCGCAAAGTTTCATTTTTTTGCTGCCAATATTCTGAAATAGGCAACATATAAATGCCTTTTTTCCAAAAGTCTGGCACATCAAAATCGTATAAATCTAACTGTGATGAAGCATCTAAAATGGCTTGCGGTGCTTTCGCTGTGCCTGCCTGATAGGAAACTGTCACTTCCCACGGAACAGGAATAACGATAATATCGGATTCTTCGTAAGTAAAAGGCAAGCCGTACAAATTGCCATTGAGCAAACCAACACTATTTGGATTAAACGTTGCTATTTTCTCTAATTTCGATGGATTGATTTTATCTTTACTTTGCAAAACAAATTATTTTGACACTATTTAAACCTATTATTTTTTCGTTCCGCAAAGTACATAATAATTGAAAAAAAATGCTTTTTTTATCAAAATACTTTTCTCAATTTTTACGCCTTTCTGCTCTAAAAGCTCCTTATATTCAGCTAAATCATATTGGTGAGGATGCAAAATATCGGCTTGAAATAGGCGAAATAAATGTTTAAAAAATGAATGATTGTGTGCATCAATGCTGACGATAATATCGGCATTTTTTCGTGCTGTTGTTATCAAATTGTCAAAGCTCAAATTGATGTCTGAAACGTGATTAATAGCATTTAAGCAAAAAATAGCATCAAATTTTTCATTCGCTTTGTATTCCTCCAAGCCTATATTTTGAAACGAAACATTTGGATATTTTTCGGTGGAAAAATGCGAAAGTTCTGTTTCATACTGCTCTAAAAGTGGGTCAATGGCAGTAACTTGTGCGTTTTCAAAAACAGTAAAAATGCCTGCTGGCCCACAACCAGCATCTAATAGATTAATGTTTTTTTTATACAAAATTTCTTGAAAATCAATCTTTTCTAATAATTCTCGCCAATATTTTTTTTTCCACGCCAGATAATCGGTCGGTGTTTTTTTACGCAAATAGTTTTTCCACCATTGCAGTTCTACTTTTTGGGCTATTCGCCAACGCAAACTATGTTCTGCCATTTTCAAATTATTTTTCGTTTTTCTACAATTTAAAAGCAAAGCTAAAATGATGTGTGCCGCCTGCTGCATGATAAATTGCACTACCATAATTGAGTTGAAAACGCTTGATTTGCAAGCCTAAACCAAAAGAAAAACCGCCTAAAGTTCGTCGCATAGATAGGCTCAACTCTTGCCTCCTCAAATGATTGTAGCCAACACGAGCCGTGAGTGCTTTGCCCAAATAAAATTCGCCATTAAAATTGAGATGTCGGAACAATTTGTCGCTAAAATAGCGTTTTTCTTTCGTTTGTTGGTCTTCAAAAATAGAAACGGCTTGTGCATTAATATCATTGTATCGAATATCCCAACGATGCAAATGATGTGCAATAACAGAAAGGCGAAATGGCAAATGCTCCAATCTTTTCGATACGCCAAACTGAATATCAAAAGGCAAATCTTCTTTCAAATCGGCATAAGTGGTAAGTTGTGTGCCTATATTTTTGATGACGAAACCAAATGTTAAGTTTTTTTCTTCATCAAAATAACTTGCTCCCAAATCGGCAGCAATCCCAAAAGAGCTATAACTTTCGAGCTTTGAAGCTATCATTTTTAGGTTTGCTCCATACGAAAATCGTTTATATTTTCTCGCTCCACCAAAATTTATAGCTACTTCATTGCCCGAAAATGTGCCTAAATTTTGCCCAAGTTCATTGGTGTGGCGAAACTGTCCATAGCTCACATATTGAGCAGCTACGCCAAAGGTTGCGACGCTATCGACATGACGGCTATACGCAATGTGTCCGTGATTAATTCCTGCAAGATATGCGACTGTGCCAAAGTTCAAATAATTGTGCATTGTTTCATTGTAGAGTGCAGGATTTTCCAAAGCTAAACTAGCATCATTGTCCTGTATAGCAACCTGGCTTCCTCCTAAAGCAGTTACTCGTGCAGATGTTGATAAATTCAAAAATTCGTAGGTATTTTCTCCTCCTATTTGTGCATAAATATGGCAAGTATTAAACAAAAACAGAATTATTATAAACAATTGTTTTTTCATTTTTTTGATTTTATTAGCAAAAAGATAATAGTACTATCTACTTTAATAGATAGTAAATAAAAACTAATAGTTGCAAATTAGTTTATTTTTTTTTCACTTAAAAGCTTTTTTTCACATTAAAAATTAAAAATACATTTTTAAATATTTTTAACACAAAATCAACAGACAAACTTTTTTTTTAATCTAAACCTTTGATTTGCAAGCACTTTTGAAAATACTAAAATCACATAATTTAAAATCAAAATACATAACAAATTGATTTTAATTTTGTGTTTATTTTTAGCCTTGCTTTTTTGAAAAAAATTTTAGAGTTAAAACATCAAATAACGTCTATTCTTGTTTTTTTTCATTTGTAAAGTAGCAAAAAAAATCCTATCATTGTAATTAGTGTTTGTATTTTTTTACTCAAGAAATATTATCAAAAATGTAAAAATCTCTCAATTTTGTTGCTATTTTTTAATTAAAAGTGTACAAACTAAGCGTCAAATCATAAATTAATCGCATTTTTCATTTCTAGCTAACAAAAGTTTTTTTTATGTTTTAGACCTTTATTAAGATGCTATTTATATATTCTGTTTTAAAAAAAAGATGTTTAAACTTTGTTTTTTTAACACAAAATAAATTTAAACAATATATAAAAGCAGGTAACATTGATTAGTTGAACATAATTGAGCGTCAAATACTGTTTAAAGCTTATTTTATTGCTGAAATATTAGATTTGATATAATCAAAAAAAATTTGTCTAGGTACTTATTTCAATATTTTTTAAGTTTATGGCTTTATGCTACAAAAACTAAAAACTACCTATCATTCATTCATTTTTAATCATTCAAAATAGTTAAAAACATTAAACAGACATGATTTTTCAACTCGTACTGTTATATATAAGCTCAAATATAACAATTATTTTTTTCTATTCCTTATTATCGGTTTAAAGTAAGTCTATTAGAATTTTTGTAAAAATGTTACTTATTCAAACATGATTGGTTTTAAAAATCTGCCATGTCTCAGCTCATTCAAAGTTTTTTTTCGATAACAAGGAAGTAATGAGATATTTTTCTAGCCCAAAAAGAGACTAATATAAAAAGTGATAACCTGTCGTCTTTTTAGAGATATATCTAAAATTAAACCGAAAGAAAAAGTCATGTCTTTCTTTTAGAGGCTGTTTAAATTTTATCCTTTGGCTTAAAAAATAACTTCCTTATTTGCGTTTGACATTTTCTGACCTACTTCGTTGAAAAGCCTCGCCGTAGCTATGGCTATGACTGTGTTTTTCGCCTTGTAACTCAAAAAATCTCTGCCTCAAATCGTGAACTTATTTTTTTGCTGTTACTTAGGTTTAGAATTTCCTAAAAAAATGAACTACTTAAATTACAAAGTTATATAAATCAGTATTGTATGAAATTAAATTTTACTCAATTATTCTTAGCAATGCTAATGCTGCTCTTATACTCGCTCAATGGTATGGCTCAAGATACCATTACTGCAAGTGGTAGCGTAGTTGATGACACAGATGGAGAGGCTTTAATCGGTGTGAGCATTTTGCTTGGCGGTACGCTTCAAGGAACGACATCGGATATTAATGGCAAGTTTTCGTTGGCTGACATACCTGTTGGTTCTGTTCTCAAGTTTTCGTATGTGGGCTATGAAAGCAAAGAAGTTATTTTTGAGGGTAGCGAATTTCAAGAGATTCGTTTGGCTCAAAACTTACAAGTTTTAAATCAGGTGTTGGTGGTAGGCTATGGAAAGCAAGAAAAAAAGGTTTCGACAGGAGCTATTTCGAGAGTGTCGGCCGAAAATATCGAAGGTTTCAAGGTATCTGATGTGCAATCGGCACTCGAAGGACAGGTAACAGGGCTTATCGTAAATGAGTCGTCTGGACAACCAGGAGCTTCAAAATCGCTGCTCATTAGAGGTATTAGCACAAATGGCGACAACTCACCGCTGTATATCGTTGATGGTTTGCAGGTCAATAGTATTGATAATATTAGTCCGAGCGACATCGAATCGGTAGATGTACTAAAAGATGCCGCTTCTAGTGCAATTTATGGTGCAAGAGCTGCCAATGGTGTTGTGATTGTGACCACAAAAAAAGGAAAAAAAGAATCTGGTGGAAATATTACTTACGAAGGTTTTTCGTCTGTATCGAGTCCGTGGAAACTACCACAAATGCTCAATGCAGATGAATATGTGATGCTAACACGAGAGAAGTTTGCTAATAGCAACCAAACTAGCTCATTAGAAGCGTTGAGTTTTCCAGAAGTAGGTGCTAGCAATCCTGAAAATACCAATTGGATGGATGAAATTTTTAATCCTGCCTCTACGACCAATCATCGTTTGTCGGCTACCACAAAAAATGCGTTTCTTTCTTTGGAATATTGGAATCAAAATGGCGTTGTGGGTGGCAAAAAATCTAATTATAAAAGATATTCCTTGCGTTTCAATTCTCAAAAAGAGATTAACTCATTTATTACCATTGGTGAAAATGTATTGGTAAATCGTACGGAAAATCAAAATATTGACATCAATAATGCTTTCGGAACGCTGATTTCTGATGCGTTTTCTTATGACCCACTCACAGCAATTTATAATGATGATAAACAATATGGTTTTGAACAATCGGAATGGGTGCAAAAAGAGCATATCAATCCATTGAGTCGTTTATTTATCACCAACAACAATGGGCATACCGACCAAGTTTTAGGTAATCTTTATTTAGAAATAAAGCCCTTGAAAGGATTGACATTTAAATCTGACGTTGGTGTTGATATAACTTGGAAAAACTATCGTGACTTTACGCCAGATTACGAGTTTCATCCTTCTTTTATCAACGCAAACAATAGCATTGCACAAGGTTATGAATTTAAGCAAGCATTGCAGTTTGAAAATTATTTAAATTACAATACCTCTTTGAAAGAGGCACATAATTTAGACTTTGTATTAGGCACGGCTTATCGTACTACAAATGCAGAATTTTCAGATGCTTCTAGCTCCAACATTCCTGTTGCCGTACAGTTTCAGTCAAATTGGCAATATGTAGCAGCAGGGCAAGATACAACAGATTTGGCCAACGGCTGGGCAGATGTTGATTATCATTTGATTAGTTATTTTGGGCGTGCTAGATACGATTTCAAAAAGAAATATTTGTTTACCGCTACCGTTAGAAGAGATGGTTCTTCTAATTTTGGAGAGAACAATCGTTGGGGAATTTTTCCTTCCTTTTCGGCAGGTTGGGTAGTGAGCAAAGAAAACTTTTTTAATGTAAAACCTATGAGCTTTTTGAAAGTAAAAGCAAGTTGGGGAAGAAATGGTAATGACAGAATCGACCCGTTGAGCTATGCTGCTACTATCGAAAATGTATTTACTTATGCTTTTGGACAAGACCAAGCTTTAGAAACAGGTGCGGCTCTAGCAACACCGCCCAATCCAAATGTGAAATGGGAAGAAAGCGAGCAAGTTGATATTGGTTTGGAAATGGAGTTTTTGGAAGGAAAATGGAATTTAGAAGCCGATATTTATCAAAAAAACACGAAAGATTTGTTGATGGATCAAATTATACCTGGCTATATTGGTGCTACCAACAATCCGATTAGTAATTTGGGAGAAATCAGAAATAGAGGCGTTGAATTATCGCTTGGCAATAGAGCTAAATTTCTGAATCTCGACATCAATACAACCTTGACTTATACGCACTTCAAAAATGAGGTTATTAATGTAGCTGGCGAAAGCGGCTATTTGCAAGGTTGGTCTTGGCCTGTTCGCAACACGCCTATCACTCGAATGACCGAAGGCTTTCCTGTTGGACATTTTGTAGGCTACGAAACAAGCGGCATTTTTCAATCGCAAGAAGACATCTATAGTCATATAAATTCGGCAGGCGATTTGTTGCAACCAGAAGCCGAACCTGGCGATATTCGTTTTGTAGATAGCAACAAAGATGGCCTTATCAATTCTGACGACATTACGGATATAGGCTCTCCTTGGCCAAAACATATTTTGGGACTCTCTTTCAATTTGAGGTACAAAGGTTTTGACTTTAGTAGCATTTTTGCTTCGCAAATCGGACATCAAATTTTTAGAGCTTATGAGCGTTCCGACATCACTTTTACCAACTATCAAGATTTTTGGCTAGACCGCTGGACAGCCGACAATCCTAGCGAATTGTATCCTCGTTTGGTCTCTAATGATAGAAATAATAACCAACGGCCATCAGATTTTTATGTAGAAGATGCTTCTTTCTTACGTTTAAAAAATTTGCAAATTGGCTATAACTTACCAGAAACTTTTTTGAGTAAAATAAAAGTCAATAGTCTGCGTATTTATTTCACTGCCAACAATTTGTTTACTATTACAAAATATAAAGGCTTTGACCCAGATATTGGCACAAACGATTGGATTTTAGACACAGGAATAGATAAAGGTTATTATCCAATCAATAAATCTATTGGCGGCGGTCTAACGCTTACTTTTTAGGCAAAGTTCCTTAAATCAATAGTTCGGACATTTATACATTTTTTGGTTCTCTGACAATTTGGGTGTTCATTTTTATAACAAGTAGTAGTTAATATTTCTTTTTTATCGTCAGAAAATCAAAAAGATTGACCTTTTAAAAATTAGTCTTTTGGTGCAAAAAAAGCGTTAAGCACAGAAACCTGTCTGAGCGTTTAAATGCAAATATTTTGTTTTTTTGAAAAAAATAATTTAACAAATAAAATTATCAATTAACAACAAGTTTAAGCGAGTTTTTTTGTGACAAAAGGCGTTAAGATTTTTAAACAGTCTTGATTTTTTTTGGTTCGTTTTTTTTATCAAAAAAAAATGAACAACTAGCCAAAAGGGGCTACACGAAAGATATAATTTCTTCCTTATGTTATCTTTGCACCACCCAAATTGTC